>NZ_AKJD01000172.1 GCF_000282515.1 Pseudomonas sp. GM80 | reverse complement strand
GCTGCGATCTTTTGATGTTGTTTTTAACCACAAGATCAACAGATCGCAGCCTGCGGCAGCTCCTACAGGGGTTGGGGTTACTTGGGTTTACGGAATACGAATGCCAGACCGATGATGATCAACAGCATCCCCAGCACACTCAGTCCCGCCAGACGATTGCCGAAAATCAGGTAATCCATCACCGCGGTCACCGCCGGGACCAGATAGAACAGGCTGGTGACGTTCACCAGATTGCCCCGCGCAATCAGGCGATAAAGCAGCAGTGTCGCCAGCACCGAGACCACCAGCCCCATCCACAACACCGGCACGATAAAACCGGTGCTGTGCTCAAAGTGGAATGGTTGGAACGGCACAAAAATCCCGCACAACAACAGCCCCGCCAGATACTGCACCGGCAACGTGCCGAGCGGATTGTCGGTGATGCGTTTCTGCATGATCGAACCGAGGGTCATGCTCGCCAGCGCCAGCAGTCCGAAGAGCATCCCGTCCAGGACATCCCGGCCAGGCCGATGCCCTGGTAAACCACCATGATCAGCCCCGCCAGCCCCAGCGCCAGCCCGAACATCCGGCTCGCCGAGCGCTGCCGCTCCATCAACACAACGGTGAGAATCGGCTGCACGCCCATGATGGTTGCCATCACCCCCGGCGTGACTTTGCTGTTCAGCGCCAGCAAATAGAAAATCTGATAGGCCCCGAGCAACACCACGCCGGTGGCAATCGCATACAGCATCGGCCGGCCAGTCTTGGGCAACTTCAGCCTGAGTAACGGCGCCAGCAGCACCAGCCCGCACAGGGCGATCGCAAAGCGGATCAGCAGAAAGGCAAATGGCGAAGCGTGAGCCAGGCCCCATTTGGAGAAGATCGCCCCGCTGCTCCACAGCAGAACGAACAGGCTCGTGGACGCCGCCGCGAGCGCGGATTTTTTCGAAAGGACAAACATGAATACCACCTGTAGTCAGGCAAAAAGCCAACTCAGCCGAAGCTGAAGTTCAGTAGGTTTTTTCAGGCGGGCACAGGGGTCAGCAAAAAACGCCGATCAGCCCGAAACGCCAACACCGGGCGGTGATACGACTGCGCACACCGGCGTGCTACTGACAGGTGGGGGGTAATGACTGATCTGCTGTGGCTGCTGATTCCCGCACGGCACGACGCCAGCGTTGACCGCTGAATCGACTACCGCGTTGATGTGGGATGCAGGCATGAGTGCAGATCTTTTTTGAGGTTGAGGTGAGTGAACCGACTGGCTCACGAGGGCTGAATATAACCAGCCAGGGACACAGATTGCAATGACTTGGGCAAAGGGCCGGTAGCGACAGCTGGGTGGGAGGTGAATAGGCTGGGTTGCAAGGCGATGCCCGACTATGGGGGGACAGGGAATGTACGAAATCACATGCCAAGGGAAAGAACTCAACTTCGATATCAGCTGTACAGATCAATGGCTAGAAAACAGGCAAGTAGCAGTATTGCTCTACTCCAGCATCAACTGGAACGAGAAAAACGTGCCGTCACCGATTTGTCGAAGGTACGCTTCGAACCCATCGACACTCTTGCAGTGAATGCCTCGTTACGCTGGGAGACACCGCAATTCTGTTGGCGTGAAGTCATGACATGGAAAGCTCGCGAGCCGCTGTCACTGGACTTTTCGATCTGGTTTGAAGATGAGTTGTGTGGGCTGTGTTTCGCAAATCCGAACAACAGTCGCAGGAGAATTCGAATCGTTCGTCTGGAGGGGCGTTCGGGAGAGGCTCACCCACTGAAAAACCGAATTGGAACGCTGGCACTGATCGTGATTGAACAGTACGCGCGGATCATCGGCAGTGAGGTACTAGAGGTTCAGGAACCTTTGGTGGGTGCAATTTCCCATTATCAAGAACTTGGCTTCCGCTTTGATGCACAGGGATGCCTTGTCAAAAACGTAGGGAACCGCGTATCGTGAAAACTGCTCAATTAATGATCAGCACTGGTGAAAACGTGAACAAGCCGGTTAAAAAGTCATCCATCAGACCAGGCGGACCTTTAAGCGCCAAAAAAGATGCCGATGTCAGGCTGACTGCCAGTCAACAGCGACTACTGCAAATCCTTATAACGGGTACCGAAACCAAAGAGCCCAACGTACTCGCAGCAGGTCGTCTGTAAATACTCTGGTGATAAACCGCTCCACTGGAGCGGTTTATATGTGGCTACATTCAGTCTCAGCGACAAGTCATCCCTGGCACTCAGACGTAATGTTTACTACCGCTGTTCTCCGGCGGATAGCCTTTGAACACCTCAGGCCCGTCCATGGTCAGCACCAGCTTGTCGCCCCGGCGTGTGAGCCACGGGGTCGCTTCGCTCGTGCTCTCTGATGTGATGCCGGAGGGACTCAGTTCAATGTGATCAAGGTCGATCTCGATCAAACCGATCACGTAGGTGTAGACCGTGCTGCTGAATTCATCGTCCTGGAATTCGAAAGCGCACTCGACAACCTGATTGCCGTACTCCATGCGCATTTTCGGTTTCAGCGAAGCCACCGAGACGGCGCCGTTGTCCAGCGCAGAATAGACACTGCAAACCAACGCAACCTTGCCACCCATTTGCTGGGAGATGGCCGGGTTGATGTCGACTGTTTCGATGGCCGGTGCCGAATCGCTGGCGCTGACCACGTCGCCAGTGTGGAACACGAAAGGATCGATATCGAAGGCGCCACTCTTGTCCGGCGCCTGGATGAAGGACATTCGGCCATCGGGGCGCAGAATGCCGATCCGGAGGTCGAGATCGTCATTGTCGTCATCATCGCCGTTATCCACCCAGGTCGCGCTGACGCGGATGACTTTCGGTGCCGACGGGCCTTTTTCCAGGGAGACCTTGTGGCTGGTGCCCGGTTTGTCGAGGGTGATCAGTGACTTGGTAATGTTCACCGGTTTGGCAGCGGGAGCCGCTGGCGCTTCTTCTTCAACATCCACCCCGTAGAGGCCGCACAGCCCGGCCAGTCCCGAGGCAAAACCCTGCCATACCGAACGCGCCTTGCACTGGCCGTTTCGCACGTACAGATCGAGCACGATAATGCCCGTTTCCTGGGTGAAACTACCCGGCGCGAGCTCCAGAACCTGATCGCCGACGACCACTTGGGCGCGCAGGTCCTTTACAGCGGCAAAACCACCACTGCCATCCTGAGTCAGGGTGATGGCGATCTTGGTGATACCCGCCGGCATGCGCGAAAGATCAAAACCGATGCGGTGGCTGACAATGCCGCTCTGTGTGACCGGTGCGATGAACATGGCGGCGCCGGACGCATGTTCCGGTGCGTTGAAAAACACCATGTCGCTGTCACTGGTGACCTTGCCGGCCTCAGTGACGAGAAACGCCGTGAGGTTCACGTCCAGATTGTCGCCTGCGGCATGAGTGACCACGACGTGCCCATTGGGCAGGTCCAGGGAGGTGTTTTCGCCAGGCTTGAGGGATTGATTCAAGGGGAGTCGCCTATTCCATGGGGTGTATGGCAGCACACTGCGGGTGCTGCGCCTTCATTGAGAGCTTGCGCGTGAGAGTTTAACGGCTGGCAGATGGCAGTGGTGCGTTGTAACAGTTTTGACCCGCATAAAAAAACCGCTCATTTAGAGCGGTTCCTTTAAACGAGACCGACTTTACCCAAACAGCCAATAGCCCAACAACGTCAGTACCACAACGGCCAATACCGGACGCATGATGCGGTAGGCCTTGGGGTTGCGACGCTTCCACTGTTTGACCACTGCGCTGAACTTGTCGCTGAAGTTCTTGCTCCAGGCGTAAGCCTGGTTGATCCCGCCGACGCGTTCATCATCGAGGTTCTGCGGTGCGGTCGCACGGCCGAGCCAGGCGCTGATGGTTCGGTTGATGCGGGTCATGAAACGGTTGCTCAGCGGTCGCTCGACGTCGCAGAACAGAATCACCCGGGTCTTTTCGGTTTCGTTCTTCACCCAGTGCACGTAAGTCTCGTCGAACATCACGTCTTCACCGTCGCGCCAGGCGTAGACCTGACCGTCGACGAAGATCCGGCAATCGTCGGAGTTGGGTGTCGACAGACCGAGGTGATAGCGCAAGGAGCCGGCAAACGGATCGCGGTGTGGGTTGAGATGACTACCGCCCGGCAACAGCGCGAACATGGCGCCCTTGACGTTGGGAATCGCACTGACCAGCGCCACGGTTTTCGGGCACAGGGTTTCGGCCGACGGCAGCGGTTTGTCGTACCACTTGAGGTAGAAACGCTTCCAGCCCTTTTTGAAGAACGACCCGAAACCGGCGTCATTGTTCTTCTCGGCGGCGCGGATGTAGCCCTCGTCGAACAGGTGCATGGCTTCGTCGCGAATGGTTTCCCAGTTATCGCGAAGTACGTCCAGCTCCGGGAATTTGCTGCGATCCAGGTAAGGCTTGGACGGCACGCCGGAAAACATGTACATCAAAGCGTTGTACGGGGCGAACAGCGCCGAATGGTTGACGAACTGACGCAGTACCGGCAAACGCGCCTTGCCGCGCAAATGCACATAGAGCGTGCTGCCCATAAACAGCAACAGCACAAACGCCTTGGCGGCAAACGAAAAGGTCATCAACAACTCCTTGAATAAAGACAACGCTGCACAATGCCATTTACCCGGCATGGCAGCCGGCCATGATAAACACTACCGGCTTCGGGAAAAACCCGCTTCAGCCAAGATTCAGTGTTAAGGATTGCGCAACAAAGCGCTTATTATCATAACGATCCTGAACCTTGGCTGACCTGAATCATGAAGATCAAAAGATCGCAGCCTGCGGCAGCTCCTACAGGGACGGATTGCAGGCTGCGACTTATTGCTGGGTCTCCTGCTCGGTGAACAGGTCGCTGAACAACATGCTCGACAGATAACGCTCGCCCGAGTCCGGCAGAATCACGACGATGGTCTTGCCCTGCATTTCCGGGGTTTCTGCCAGACGCACGGCCACGGCCATCGCTGCGCCACAGGAAATCCCGCAGAGAATGCCTTCTTCCTGCATCAGGCGCAGGGCCATGGCTTTGGACTCTTCGTCAGTCACCAACTCAACCCGATCCACCATCGACAGATCGAGGTTTTTCGGCACAAAACCGGCACCAATGCCCTGAATCTTGTGCGGGCTAGGCTTGATCTCTTCACCGGCCAGCGCCTGGGTGATCACTGGAGAGGACACCGGCTCCACGGCCACGGAAAGAATCGGTTTGCCCTGGGTATTCTTGATATACCGCGAAACGCCAGTGATGGTTCCGCCGGTGCCGACACCCGCCACCAACACGTCGACAGCGCCGTCGGTGTCGTTCCAGATTTCCGGGCCGGTAGTCTTTTCATGAATCGCCGGGTTGGCCGGGTTATCGAACTGCGCCGGCATGAAGTATTTATCGACATCGCTGGCGACGATTTCAGCGGCCTTCTCGATCGCGCCCTTCATGCCCTTGGCTGGCTCGGTCAGCACCAGTTCAGCGCCCAAGGCCTTGAGCACTTTGCGGCGCTCGATGCTCATGGAAGCCGGCATGGTCAGCATCAACTTGTAACCGCGAGCGGCGGCCACAAACGCCAGACCGATACCGGTATTACCCGAGGTCGGCTCGACGATGGTCATGCCCGGCTTGAGTTTGCCGCTGCTTTCGGCGTCCCAGATCATGTTGGCGCCGATCCGGCACTTGACCGAATAACCGGGGTTGCGCCCCTCGATCTTGGCCAGAATGGTCACGCCACGCGGCGCAATACGGTTGATCTGCACCAGCGGTGTGTTACCGATGGAATGGGCGTTGTCGGCAAAAATACGGCTCATGGCTGGGTCCTTATGCAGCGTTGAATTCAGCGCTCCAAGGTATGCCTGTTGCCCAGCACAGTCCAGTCAGGGCGAACGTCTGCAACACACAGTAGTCAATCGCTTTACATCGTTCGGGAATTGTCACCATGAAACGTCGCTACAGCTGGCCGTTATGGACTTTTGCGGGAATCGTCGTGCTGCTGATCGCACTGCACATCGCCCTGCCTTACGTGGTACGCGACTACCTGAACGACAAACTGGCGAATATGGGCGATTACCGTGGCCAGATCACCGATGTTGACCTGGCGTGGTGGCGCGGCGCCTACAAAATCAACGGTCTGAAGATCGTCAAAGTCGACGGCAAAGTACCGGTGCCGTTCGTCAATGCGCCGTTGATCGACCTTTCAGTCAGTTGGCACTCGCTGTGGTACGACCATGCCGTCGTCGCTCAAGTGAAGTTCTTCAAACCTGAAATCAACTTCGTCGACGGTGGCGCCAACAAACAGAATTCCCAAACCGGTCAAGGCACCGACTGGCGTGAGCAGTTGGGCAAATTGTTGCCAATCACCCTCGACGAAGTGCAGATCAACGACGGTCGTATCAGTTTCCGCAACTTCAATTCCAAACCGCCCGTGAACATGAATGCCACTGACGTCAACGCGAGCATCTACAACCTGACCAACGTGGTCGACAAGGAAGGTAAACGCGACGCCCGTTTCGAAGGCAAAGCCTTGCTACTCGGCCACGCGCCGCTGGAAACCACCGCCACCTTCGATCCGTTGAGCAATTTCGAAGACTTCGAATTCCGCCTGCGTGCCAAAGACATCGAACTCAAAAGCATGAATGACTTCGCCTCGGCCTACGGCAAGTTCGATTTCAATGCCGGCCACGGTGACGTGGTCATCGAAGCCAAAGCCAAAAAGGCGCAAGTCAACGGCTACATCAAACCGCTGTTGCGCGACGTAGAAGTCTTCAACTGGCAGCAGGACGTGGAAAACAAGAACAAAAGCATCTTCCGCTCCGTCTGGGAAGCGCTGGTCGGCGGCACGGAAACCGTGCTGAAGAATCAGGCAAAAAACCAGTTCGCGACCAAGGTTGAGCTGAGCGGCAATGTACATCAGCAAAATATCAGCGCGTTTGAAGCGTTTTTGCAGATTTTGCGTAATGGCTTTGTTCAGGCATTCAATGCGCGGTATGAGCGGCCTAAACCGGATGCGGGTTAGGTTAGTTCACATTAGGGGCTGCTTCGCAGCCCGTCGGGGATAAATCCCCTCACCACAGGTGAGTCAACATGTGACGCCCCATTCAGAGACTGAATAAGCCGTCTGCGTTCACAGTCGACCGGCCTGCGCGTTATAGTCGGGCATCCGATTATTTCGCCCCCGCCCTGCCCGTCAGGTCGGCGTTACCGTTCGAGGATTAGCAGATGAAGTTCGAAGGCACCCAGGCCTACGTCGCCACCGATGACCTGAAGCTGGCGGTCAACGCCGCCATCACCCTGGAGCGGCCGCTGCTGGTCAAGGGCGAGCCGGGCACCGGCAAGACCATGCTCGCCGAGCAACTGGCCGAATCGTTCAATGCCAAGCTGATCACCTGGCACATCAAATCCACCACCAAAGCCCATCAGGGCTTGTACGAGTACGATGCGGTCAGCCGCCTGCGCGACTCGCAGCTGGGCACTGAAAAAGTCCACGACGTGCGCAACTACCTGAAGAAAGGCAAGCTGTGGGAGGCTTTCGAGTCCGAGGAGCGGGTCATTCTGCTGATCGACGAAATCGACAAGGCCGACATCGAGTTCCCCAACGACCTGCTGCAAGAACTCGACAAAATGGAGTTCTACGTTTACGAGATCGACGAGACCATCAAGGCCAAGAAGCGCCCGATCATCATCATTACTTCGAACAACGAGAAAGAGTTGCCGGACGCCTTCCTGCGCCGCTGCTTCTTCCATTACATCGCCTTCCCCGACCGCACCACCCTGCAGAAAATCGTCGACGTGCATTACCCCGACATCAAGAAGGATCTGGTCAGCGAAGCGCTGGACGTGTTCTTCGATGTGCGCAAGGTGCCGGGCCTGAAGAAGAAGCCGTCGACCTCCGAGCTGGTCGATTGGCTGAAACTGCTGATGGCCGACAATATTGGCGAAGCCGTGCTGCGCGAACGCGATCCGACCAAGGCCATTCCGCCGCTGGCCGGTGCCTTGGTGAAGAACGAACAGGACGTGCAACTGCTTGAGCGTCTGGCGTTCATGAGCCGTCGCGGTTCTCGCTAAGAGGCTGATGCCATGTTGCTCAACCTGTTCAATGAAATGCGTGCCGCCAAGGTGCCGGTGTCGGTGCGCGAGCTGCTCGACCTGATCAACGCGCTGAAACAGCGCGTGACCTTCGCCGACATGGACGAGTTCTATTACTTGTCGCGGGCGATTCTGGTGAAGGACGAACGTCATTTCGACAAATTCGACCGTGCGTTCGGCGCCTACTTCAATGGCCTCGAAAAGCTCGACGATCATTTACAGGCACTGATTCCCGAAGACTGGCTGCGCAAGGAATTCGAACGCTCGCTGAGCGACGAGGAACGCGCGCAGATCCAGTCCCTCGGCGGTCTCGACAAGCTGATCGAAGAGTTCAAGAAGCGTCTGGAAGAACAGAAGGAACGTCACGCCGGCGGCAACAAGTGGATTGGCACCGGCGGCACCAGCCCGTTCGGTTCCGGCGGTTTCAACCCGGAAGGCATTCGGGTGGGCGATGCCGGCAAGCGCCAGGGCAAAGCGGTAAAGGTCTGGGATCAGCGCGAATACAAGAACCTCGATGACTCGGTGGAACTGGGCACGCGCAACATCAAGGTTGCGCTGCGTCGACTGCGTAAATTTGCTCGCCAGGGCGCGGCGGAAGAACTTGATATCGACGGCACCATCGACCACACCGCTCGCGACGCCGGATTGCTGAATATCCAGATGCGCCCGGAGCGCCGCAACACGGTGAAGCTGTTGTTGCTGTTCGATATCGGCGGCTCGATGGACGCCCACGTGAAGATCTGCGAGGAGCTGTTCTCGGCCTGTAAGACCGAGTTCAAGCATCTGGAGTACTTCTACTTCCACAACTTCGTTTATGAGTCGGTGTGGAAGAACAACATGCGCCGCACTTCCGAGCGCACCTCGACGCAGGATCTGCTGCACAAGTACGGCGCTGACTATAAGGTGATTTTCATTGGTGACGCAGCGATGGCGCCGTATGAAATCACCCAGGCTGGCGGCAGTGTCGAGCACTGGAACGAAGAGCCGGGTTATGTGTGGATGCAGCGGTTCATGGAGAAGTACAAGAAGCTCATCTGGATTAACCCGTATCCGAAAGATACGTGGGGGTATACCTCGTCGACCAATATCGTGAGGGATTTGATCGAGGATCAGATGTATCCGTTGACGCTGCGCGGTTTGGAAGAAGGGATGCGGTTTTTGTCCAAGTGATCTGCTGCGTCTGTACTGACGCCATCGCGGGCAAGCCCGCTCCCACAGGTATCGGTGGTGTACATAAATTTCGTGTACAACTCGGACACTGTGGGAGCTGGCTTGCCCGCGATGCTTTTAGCTATTTCTGAAGCGCTGCAGATATTTGATGTGCTCGCGATGCGCAACGTCTTGCACCACCGGCCGCAACCGCACCTGCGCCCCCGGCAGGCACTGCGCCAACCGCGCCAACGCCAACGGCGTTAATGCCCCCAACCGTGGATA
Source organism: Pseudomonas sp. GM80 (assembly GCF_000282515.1). Taxonomy (GTDB): domain Bacteria; phylum Pseudomonadota; class Gammaproteobacteria; order Pseudomonadales; family Pseudomonadaceae; genus Aquipseudomonas. Next base: position 9,726 of record NZ_AKJD01000172.1, on the reverse strand, counting down.
GCCACCAATCGTCTGCCGATCATTGAGCAACACAATCGGCTGCCCGTCCGGTGGCACCTGCACCGCGCCCAACGGAATCCCCTCGGAAATCATCGGCTGGCCTTGATATTCCAACGCCTTGCCGAGCAAACGAATGCCCATGCGATCCGCGCGACTGTCCAGCGTCCACGCACTGTTAAACACATCAAACAGACTCTGTCCGCTGAACTGACCGATCTGTGCGCCGAGCACCAGATCCAGCGGCGCATTCGATTTCAGATCCGGCCATAAATCCACAGGCACCTCGCGAACACACAGCGATTCCCCGTGGTAACTCAGCGTCGAACCCTTGGCCAATGGCAACCCCATGCCATCGAGCCCGCCGAGTTCTTCGCGCACAACCGTCGCGCTACTGCCCAATACCTTCGGCGCCTCGAAACCGCCGGGCGCGGCCAGATAAGCCCGGGCGCCAAGCAGCGGCTGCGTGAACTGCAATTTTTGTCCTTTGCCCAATTTGAAACTGCGCCACGGCGCCAACGGCTGACCATCAACCTGCGCGCCAAGATCCGCCCCGGCCAGCGCCAGCAAGCAATCCTCTTCAGCCAACACGGTAAAGCCGCCGAGGGTGATTTCGATCACCGGCACATCCAGCCCATTGCCCAGCAGCCAATTGGCCCAACTCATGGAATTCCAGTCCGCCGCGCCGCCCTGGGTCACGCCCAGATGCCGCACGCCAAACCGCCCGGCGTCTTGCAACAGGCACAGCGGCGTACTCGCCTCAATCGTCAGTCGGCTCATGCCTGCGCCTCCAATGGCGTGTCGTCGCCGCCCAGGCGGATGAATTCGGCGTGGCTGACCGCCTCGAAACGCACAGTGTCGCCGGGTTGCATCAGGCTGTAGCCGTCGCGATGACGATCAAACAGTTTCGCTGGCGTGCGACCGATCAGGCTCCAGCCACCGGGAGACACGACCGGATAGGCTGCCGTTTGCCGTTCAGCAATACCGACGCTGCCAGCCGCGACTTTCTTGCGCGGGGTGTTCAAGCGTGGCGCTGCGAGGATTTCTTCGACCAGCCCCATGAAGGCAAAGCCGGGCGCAAAACCGAGAGCGAACACCTGATATTCGCGGCCGCTGTGGCGACGGATCACCTCCTCCAGCGCCAGCCCGCTGCGCGCAGCCAGCAAGCTCAACTCTGGCCCGACGCTCAAGTCATACCAGACCGGCAGCACATGACACTGACCGGCGGATCGTGAATTCGGCGAGAGATCAATCAGCGCCTCAGCGATCAATTCCCGCGCCTGATTCGGGCTCAAAACCGTCAAATCGTAATGCACCATCAACGTCGTGTATGACGGCACCAGATCGATCAATTGCGCGCCAAACACCGTACGCAAACGCTCACTGGCAGCGAGCATCCACGGCATGTTGGCCTCAGCGATTTCATCGAACAGGCGCAGCATCAGGCAATCCAGTGCCACCACTTCAATCCTTGGGTTCATTGCGCGTCCTGCTGATTCAAGGCCTCGCGAATACGCTGCACGGCGGCCACCGAACTGGCGTTGTCGCCGTGTACGCAGAGGGTATTGGCATGCAGGCGCAAGGCGCTGCCATCGCTGGCGTTGAGATTTTCGCCACGGGCGATGGTCAGCGCTTGCTCGATGATTTTTTCAGGCTCGTGATGCACCGCACCCGGCAGTTGTCGCGAGACCAGTTTGCCGGCGCTGTCATAGGCGCGGTCGGCGAAGGCTTCGAACCACAACGTCACGCCGTACTCATCGCCGATCTGCTGCGCGGCCGAATTGTCGCGAGTGGCCATCAACATCAGCGGCAGGCTGCGATCGTAATCTGCTACGGCCTGAATCACCGCACGCAGTTGTGCCGGGTTGGCCATCATGTCGTTGTACATCGCGCCGTGAGGTTTGACATAACTGACCCGTCCGCCCTGCGCCTTGCAAATACCGTCGAGGGCGCCGATCTGGTAATGCAGGATGTCTTGCAGCTCTTGCGCGGAATACGCCATGGAACGGCGACCGAAACCGGCCAGATCCTGATAGGCCGGATGCGCACCAATCTTTACGCCGTGGCTCAAGGCCAGGCTGACGGTCTTGCGCATGATGCTCGGGTCACCGGCATGGAAGCCGCAGGCGACGTTGGCGCAATCGATGAAGGGCATGACCTCGGCATCCAGACCCATGGTCCAGCTGCCGAAGCTCTCGCCGATGTCGCAATTCAATAGCAGGCGGCTCACGGTGAACACTCCTGTAGGGCTTGTCTTTTTATCTGTAGGACTTTACGACGCAGATTATCAGTTACTGCGTATCGAGTTGCTTGCCACGGGTTTCCGGCAGGCTCAACGCCGCGATAATCACTACGCCGTAAGACACTGCAGCAAAGGCACCAATACCGACGCTCAATGGCACGGTCTGGCTAAGCAAACCGATCAGCAGCGGAAACAATGCCGCCAGCGCCCGCCCGATGTTGTAGCAAAAGCCCTGCCCCGAACCGCGAATCCGTGTTGGAAACAACTCAGTGAGAAACGCGCCCATGCCGCTGAAGATCCCCGAGGCAAAGAAGCCCAGCGGAAAGCCCAGCCACAGCATCACGCCGTTACTCACCGGCAATTGCGTATAGAGCAGCACGATGGTGAATGAGCCGACCGCGAACAGGATGAAATTCTTTTTGCGGCCGAGCAGATCGGTCAGGTAAGCGCTGATCACGTAGCCAACGTAAGAGCCGACAATCACCATTGCCAGATAGCCGCCGGTGCCGAGTACGCTCAAGCCGCGTTCGTTCTTGAGGAAGGTCGGCAGCCACGAAGTGATGGCGTAATAACCGCCCAAAGCTCCCGTGGTCAGCAGCGAAGCGCGGAACGTGGTGAAGAGCATGCCCGGCGCGAAAATCTCGTAGAACTTCGATTGATTCTCCGGCGTTTGTTGGGCTTTAGCTTCACGATAGATCTCCGGATCCTTGACCAGACGGCGGACGAAAATCACGAAAATCGCTGGCACGATGCCGAGGATGAACAGCGCGCGCCAGGCGTCTTCCGGCGGCAGCACCGAGAACAGCAGCGCATACAGAATCGCCGTCAGCCCCCAACCCAGCGCCCAACCGGATTGCACCATGCCCACCGCTTTGCCGCGATCCTTGGCGCGGATCACCTCGCCGATCAGCACCGCGCCGGCCGTCCATTCGCCGCCGAAACCGAAGCCCATCAAGGTGCGGGCGATCAGCAATTGTTCGTAGTTTTGCGCGAAGCCGCAGAGGAAGGTGAAGAAGGCGAACCACAGCACCGTCAATTGCAGGGTGCGCACGCGGCCGATGCGGTCGGAGAGAATCCCGGCGACCCAACCGCCAATCGCTGAAGCAATCAGCGTGCTGGTATGAATCAGCCCGGCCTCGCCGGTGGTGATGCCCCACATCGCAATCAGCGTCGGCACGACGAAGCTGAGCATCTGCGTGTCCATGCCGTCCAGACCGTAGCCGATCTTGCAGCTCCAGAACGTGCGGCGCTCCTGCTGGTTGATGTTGCGATACCAGTCGAACGGCCCCGGACGCGCCGGTGCCGAGGATGCTTCTAGGGTGTCGGGAGCACTCATGGCTTATCTCCGCAGGTTTTTTATTGGTCTTGTTCGCAGCCCCGACGACGCCTATCGTGGGGACCGGATGCGTCGATTTTTCGTCGCCCGGCCCTTGCGCGTCCAACGAATAAAAACCCGCCTTAGGCATAAGAAAAATTTGTCACCCGAGCCTTGCCCATGAACCTGAAGTTTCTCGAGACCTTTGTCTGGGTCGCCCGCCTGAAGAGCTTTCGCCTGACCGCCGACAAGCTGTTCACCACCCAGGCGTCGATTTCGAGCCGCATTGCGGTGCTGGAGGGCGAGCTGGGGGTTAAGCTGTTTCTGCGCGATTCGCGCGGTGTCAGCCTGACGCCCGAAGGCCTGAAAGTGCTGGAATATGCCGAGCAGATGCTCGACACCATGTCGGCGCTCAAGCAGTCGATCGAAACCCGCTCAAGCAAGGTCGGCCGCGTGCGCATCGGCGTGATGGACACGGTGATCCACACTTGGCTGAGCCCGTTGGTGGCGCAGATGACCGATCTGTATCCACGGGTGGAAATCGAGCTGGTGGCGGATACCTCGCTGAACCTCTGCGATCAGCTGCAAAAAGGCTTTCTTGATCTGATTCTGCAAACCGATCTGGTGCGCCATGAAAGCGTGCGCAGTCTGGAGTTGGCCAGCCATCCGCTGGGCTGGATCGTCGCCACTAATTCGATCTACAACCGCGATTACGCCGACCTCGCTGAATTGGCGCAGGAGCGGATTATCACCTACTCGAAAAACTCCCGGCCGCATCAAGACCTTGTGGCGTTGATGCAGGCGAACGGCGTGCTGGCACCGCGCTTGAACTGCGTGAATTCGGTGTCGGCGATCACACGGTTGTTGCGCGATGGTTTTGGTATTGGCGTGCTGCCGCCGGTGCTGGTAGCGGAAGAATTGGCGCGGGGGGAACTGACCTTGCTGGCCATTGATCAGCGGCCGCCGGACTTGCAGGTGGTGGTGTCGTGGCGGGTGGGGGTTGAGTGGGTCGAGGAGATTGTGACGTTGTGTCAGCAGGTGTTGGCGGGGTATGCGCAAAAGGTCGGCAAGGACTACATCACCCTCACCGTCTGAACACACCTTTGTGGTGAGGGGATTTATCCCCGACCGGCTGCGCAGCAGTCGTAATCCAACCATCGCGGTCTTTCTGAAACACCGAGTCTCATGGTTTTGGGGCTGCTTCGCAGCCCATCGGGGATAAATCCCCTCGCCACAAAATCCCTTTAGCCACAAAGTTGGTGATCAGAGGCCGCGCACGTCGCGGTCTTCGATCGGGCGGCTCTGGCGCAAGCGGCGGCCACCGAGCACCACCCAGTCGATCAGGCGGAACAGGCACTCAATGCCGAAGGACAGCAGCAACGCCCCGCTCATGCCCCAGATCATCGCTTCCGGGGTCAGCAGAATCTGGTAGCTGTAGCCGTTCCAGGTTTCCTTGCGAATGTCCGGATCCGCCGCCAGCACTACTTGCAGGAAGCGGATGTACCACGGGCCCTGCATCGCCTGGAACTGTTTATCCAACGCGAGCTGACGATCGAGCAAGGTGCTCAGGCTGTCGGCATCGCTGCGAAACACCGGGTCTTCGCTGGCGCGGTAATGCGCCACCAGCGCCTGTATATCGCCCTTGAAGAACTGCTCGGCGGTGCCCTGGAACCCGCGCAAACCAGTCTGCGCTTCAATCAGATGCGCTTCGACCCGTTTCGCGTAATCGTTGATAAACCCCGGCACCTGGACACCGATCAACAGGCCCGCCGCAAACAACACCAGCCGTAGATAACTGAGCAACATCGGGGATAGATCCTTATTCGGTCTTGCCCTGGCTGACGCATTCGCCGCGTCGCCACAGGCTCCATTGGCCCGGTTCGTAGCGGGTCCAGGTTTCGTTTTCGGTTAACGGTTCGGTGGCAATCACCGTCACTACGTCGTTGGGCGTGGTTTCGGCCTGGAAATCGACGATCACGTCGACATCCTTCAGCCGTGCCGGGCCGAACGGTGCGCGCCGGGTGATCTGTGCGAGTTTGGTCGAGCAATAGCAGAACAGCCAGTCGCCATCACTGAGCAGGCAGTTGAATACGCCTTTGCTGCGGTATTCGGCACAGGCAGCGACCAGATCCGGCAGCAGCGCTTCTATATCGACCGGCTCCGGAAAAGCTGCACGTACGCGGTTGAGCAAATCGCAGAACGCCGCCTCGCTGTCGGTATCGCCGACCGGGCGGTAGAAACTTTTGATCGGCGTGAAGTCGGCGAGCTGGCCGTTGTGCGCGAAGCACCAGTTGCGCCCCCACAACTCGCGGACGAACGGGTGGGTGTTGGACAGGCAGACCTTGCCGACGTTGGCCTGGCGGATGTGGCCGATGACCACTTCGCTTTTGATCGGATAACGCTGCACCAGATTGGCGACTTCCGATTCGCAACTCGCTGCCGGATCCTGGAACAGGCGCAAACCGCGGCCTTCATAGAAGGCGATGCCCCAGCCATCGCGGTGCGGGCCGGTACGCCCGCCGCGCTGCATCAGGCCGGTGAAGCTGAACACAATATCGGTCGGCACGTTGGCACTCATGCCCAGTAATTCACACATGTGCGGACTCTCGGGATTACAGACGCGGCTCGACCCGCATGCGCTGCGGATTGTTCGGGACCGGTGGCCGACCGTAGCGGTCATCACCGGCAGCGCCGAACGGTTGATCGTCGTCGCGGTCATCGACACGGGCGGCGGCTTTGGCCGCTTCGGCCTGTTCGCGGCGAGCCTTGGAGGCACGTTCGATCGGGAAGCGGATCAGCACGAAGATCAGGTAGATGCCGAAAGCGATCATGCCGTACATGAACAGATCGGAGACTGCACGCCAGGCGTTGTTGCCGACCTTGAAGGCCAGGTCCAGCGCGGTGATGGCGATGGCCGGCGCAACCTTTTCCTTGACCGGGTCAATGATGGTCGGGCTGAACAGCAACACCGCCATCAACACGCGCAGCGGTTCGCGCAGCCAGCGCCACATCCAGGTAGTCAGGCGCATCCATACCAACAGGCAGCCCACAGCGGCAAAGGCGTAGAGGCCCCAGGCGATCAGATAGTCGTTCTCGGTCATGGTGTCCATGGCAAGGCAGGCAAAGAGGCGCTTATAGTAACGACTTTTCGCCCATCCGGCTTGTCCCAATAGACATGCGACCTGTAGGAGTGAGCCTGCTCGCGATGACGGACAGCCTGACAACATTGATGTTGCATGTGCCGGCCTTATCGCGAGCAGGCTCACTCCTACAGGGTCTGCGGCGGTTTCAAGCGCTGCGAAAACCCCTATTCCGTACATTGTTCGAGAGCCTTCCATGCCCCAATCCGCCAATGCCATCAGTGCCCCGATTGCCCACAAGGCGCCCGGTGCCGACCCGTACGCCTGGCTGCAGGAACGCGACACCGACGCGGTGCTCGATTACCTCAAGGCCGAAAACGCTTACCAAGAAGCGCAAACCGCCGATCAGGCCGAGTTGCGCGAATCTCTGTTCGAAGAGATCAAGGGGCGGATTCTGGAAACCGACCTGTCCCTGCCCTCGCCGTGGGGCTCCTACCTGTATTACACGCGCACCACGGCGGGTGACGAATACGCCCGGCACTATCGCTGCCCGCGCCCGGCCGACGACAGCCTGACCCTCGACGAAAGCCGCGAACAACTGCTGCTCGACCCGAATGAACTGGCCAATGGCGGTTTTTTCTCGCTGGGTGCCTTCAGCATCAGCCCCGACCACCAGCGTCTGGCCTACAGCGTCGACGCCACGGGCGATGAGATTTACACGCTGTTCGTCAAGGAACTGTCCAACGACAAGGTCAGCGAGCTGGAGTTCGAGGACTGCGACGGCAGCATGACCTGGGCCAACGACAGCCTGACGCTGTTCTTCGGCGTGCTCGACGACACCCACCGGCCGCACAAACTGTTGCGTTACCGTCTCGATGGCACTGCCGCTGAAGAGGTCTTCCACGAGGCGGACGGGCGTTTCTTCCTGCATTGCTACCGCGCAAGCTCCGAACAGCAATTGCTGTTGTCGCTGGGCAGCAAGACCACCAGCGAAGTCTGGGTGCTCGACGCCAATCAGCCGCACCTGCCGTTCACCTGCCTGGCGCCACGGGTCGAAGACCACGAATACGACGTCGATCACGGCCTGCTCGATGGCGCGTGGACATGGTTTATCCGCACCAACCGCGACGGCATCAACTACGCCCTGTATCAGGCACCGGACACCGGCATTGCGCCGACCGAAGCCGAGTGGCAGAACCTGATCCCGCACAGCGACACGGTGATGCTCGATGGCGTCAGCCTCAACACCGAGGCGATGACCCTGAGCTTGCGCGAAGGTGGTCTGCCGATCATCGAAGTTCACCCACAAGGCCTGGCGCCTTATCGCGTGCAATTACCGGACGCGGCCTACAGCCTGTATGTGCAAAACAGCCTGGAGTTTGAAAGCGACCGCATTCGTCTGCGCTACGAGGCCTTGAACCGTCCGGCGCAAGTGCGCCAGTTGTTGCTGGCGAGCGGCGAGCAAGCCGTCCTCAAGGAAACCCCGGTGCTCGGTCCGTTCGATGCCGACGCCTACGTCAGCCAGCGCCTGTGGGCGTCGGCGCCGGACGGCACGCTGGTGCCGATCAGCCTGGTGATGAAACGCGAAATGGTCGGCAAGGCCGTACCGCTGTATCTGTACGGTTACGGCGCTTACGGTTCCAGCCTCGATCCGTGGTTCTCCCACGCGCGCCTGAGCCTTTTGGATCGCGGCATGGCCTTTGCCATCGCCCACGTGCGTGGCGGCGGTGAGCTGGGCGAGGCCTGGTATCGCGCCGGCAAGCAGGAACACAAGCACAACACCTTCAGCGATTTCATTGCCTGCGCCGAATTTTTGATCCTCAACGGCATCACCACTGCCGAGACACTGGCGATCAGCGGCGGCAGCGCCGGGGGCTTGCTGATCGGCGCGGTGCTCAACCAGCGTCCGGATCTGTTCGGCGTGGCGATTGCCGAAGTGCCGTTCGTCGACGTGCTCAACACCATGCTCGACCCGGAGTTACCACTGACCGTCACCGAATACGACGAGTGGGGCAACCCTGAAGAGCCAGACGTTTACGAGCGGATCAAGGCTTACGCGCCGTACGAAAACGTCAGTGCGCAGAATTATCCTGCGACGCTGGTAATCGCCGGCTACAACGACAGCCGCGTGCAGTACTGGGAAGCGGCCAAGTGGGTGGCGAAGTTACGCGCGACCAAGACTGACGACAATCTGCTGCTGCTCAAGACTGAACTGGGAGCCGGCCACGGCGGGATGAGCGGGCGTTATCAGGGATTACGTGACGTAGCGCTCGAATACGCATTTGTTTTCAAGGTTTTGGGCATTGCCTGAGGAACTCCACCGGTCACTTGGGTCTTAACTCCAGACCCAAGAGGCCGATACTCACAGATCCCTGTAGGAGCTGCCGAAGGCTGCGATCTTTTGATCTTGCCTTTTAAAAAATCAAAATCAAAAGATCGCAGCCTTCGGCAGCTCCTACATGGGGATTGTGTAATGCCTGGAATCCGTGACAACAGAATAAGACCGTGACGACATGTCAGAACCGACCTTCCTGAACAACGAAATCCGCGACTGGCTGATGGACTGTGGCCTGTTCGATCAATTGCAACTGGCCGACTTTGCGGCCGCTTCCGGCTATTTCAGCATCAGCACCGTGGCTGAAGGCGAGGCGATTTTCCGTGAGGGCGATGCCGGCAGTTTCATGTGCATCCTCCACACCGGTCAGGTCGCCGTGCAGAAAACCGGGCCCGACGGCCAGGTCATCACCATGGCCACCCTGCGCAGCGGTCGGGCCTTTGGCGAAATGGCCGTGCTCGACGGTGAACGCCGTTCGGCTACCTGCATCGCCGCGAGCAACTGTCAGTTGCTCAACCTCGGCAAAGACTCCCTGGAAAAAATGCTCAACGACGCGCCGAAAATCGCCGCGAAGATCATCCGCGCCCTCGCCGTTTCGCTGTCGAAACGCCTGCGCATGGCCGACGGTCAATTAGCGGCGCAACAGGTTTAACCGCCGGGGGATTTTGCCTTGGTGCCGGTCGGCTCAATGCCTTGCACCGGTTGATCCTTGCTCGGCGGGCTGGGCATTTCGATTGGCACCAGCGGCGGGCTGCCA
>NZ_AKJD01000171.1 GCF_000282515.1 Pseudomonas sp. GM80 | reverse complement strand
GGTGCCAGATCAGATCTCTATGTCTAGTGAGTTTTGTGTGACAGGTGAGTTCCTGTGGCGAGGGGATTTATCCCCGATCGGCTGCGCAGCAGTCGTAGATTCTGCCCCCTCGGCATACCTGAAGAAATGCAGAGGAGCGCTTCGCACTCCAGCGGGGATAAATCCCCTCGCCACAAGTAATTTCCTTACACCTCGGGTAGTTTCCTTACACCTCGGGTAGTTTCCTTACACCTCAGGTAATTTCCTTACACCTCAGGTAATTTCCTTACCCCTCGGGTACTTTCCTTAGACCTCGGATAGTTTCCTTGCACCTCAGGTAACTTCCTTGCGCCACAGAGTCCCGGTAGACACAGGGTTCTGTCAGTCAGGCATTAAGCACCGCGCGAATCATCTGCAGCATCGCCTCCGGGCTGTACGGTTTACCCAGCAAATGCGTATCGGGGCTCAGTTGGTGATTGCGGGAAATGATGTCGCGGGTATGCCCGGAGGTGAACAGCACTGCCACCGGCGGCGTCTGCACCTTGGCCCAGGCAAACAGGTCGGAGCTTTTGATCAGGCCCGGCATGACCACGTCGGTGAAGATCAGGTCGACCTCGACGCCTTCCAGCAGCATTTGCATCGCCACATCGCCGTTACCGGCGGTCAATACGCGATAGCCTTCTTCGCGCAGCAACTCGACCGCCGAGGCGCGTACCGCGTCGTTGTCCTCGACCACCAGAATCGATTCGTGGCCACCGCTCTGCTGTCGTTGCAAGTTGGGCGCTTCATCAAGGATCGGGCGCAAACTGCGCGGAAAGTACAACTGCACGCGCGTGCCTTCGCCCACCGCACTGTCGATGTCGACATGGCCGCCGCTCTGTTTGACGAAACCGAAGACCATGCTCAAACCCAGCCCGGTGCCTTGGCCGTCCGCCTTGGTGGTGAAAAACGGTTCGAACACCTGCTCCAGAATGTGCGCCGGGATCCCCGCGCCGCTGTCGCTGACCGCCACCCTTACAAACTCGCCGGGGACGATGCCTTTGCCGGCACAGAACTCGCGGTCGAGCCGCACATTGGCAGCGCTGAGACCAATGGTGCCCTCGCCTTTCATGGCATCGCGAGCATTGATCGCCAGATTGAGAATGGCGTTTTCCAGCTGATTGCGATCAACGTTGATGTGCCACGGCACGGGCGGCAGTTGCACATCGATCTGAATGGTTTCGCCCAGTGCCCGCTGCAGCAACTCACCGACGCCTTCGAAGATCTGCTGCGGATTGCACACCGCCGGCGACAGCGGCTGACGACGGGCAAATGCGAGCAACTGCGAAGACAGCTTGGCTCCGCGTTCCACTGCTGCCAGCGAAGCACTGACGCGGCGCTGCACGTTGGCGTTGTCGGGCTCGTGCCGGGCCAGCAAGTGCAGGTTGCCGGCGATCACTTGCAGCAGATTATTGAAGTCATGGGCAACGCCGCCGGTCAGACCGCCGATGGCCTCAAGCTTCTGCGACTGGCGTAACTGTTCTTCAGCCGCCAGGCGCGCCTCGACCTCTTCGCCGACACGCTGTTCGAGATTACGGGTGAATTTGAGTAGGGATTCTTCAGCATTCTTGCGTTCATGAATATCGATCAACACCCCGGGGAAACGCAGCGGCCGGCCGTCCTCATCAAACTCGCAACCACCGCTGGCCAGCACCCAGATGTAACTGCCATCGCTGCGCATGACCCGATACTCAGCGTTGTACGGCTCGCCGGTCTGCACGGAATGCGCAACACGTTCCTGCACCCAGGCGAAATCATCGGGGTGGACGCGCGACTCGGCGATGTCTTGAGCCAGGTTGCTCAGGTCCTGATTCGGTGGATAGGAGAACGTGCGGGCAAAACGTTCGTCCGCCGACAGCCTGTTGTTCTTCACGTCCCAGACAAACGAGCCGAGCAAGGCCCCGGCATTCAGCGCCAGGCGCACCCGTTCATTGTCGGCGCGATAGGCATCTTCGGCCGCCTGGCGCAGGCGCTCGGAATGCATGAATTCGGTGGTCTCGACCACCATCGCCATGACCCCGGCCGGCTCGCCGTCATCGTTGGCCACCGGGCTGTAATACAGGTCCATCCAGACATCTTCGGGGACGCCGTCGCGCAACAGCACCAGCTCTTTGTTGCGGAACGACAAGGTGCCGCCGGCCAGACAGGTATCGACCACATGCCGGTTGAATTCGGCGACTTCCGGCCAGCCCAGCTCTACCGGCACACCGAGCAGATACGGATGGCGGCCACCGGCAAATTTCGAGTAGGCGTCGTTGTAGATCATGTAGCCGGCACGGCCCCAAAGCATGACCATCGGCAGCGGCGAGGCCAGCATCAATTGCACCGTGCTGCACAGGCTCGCCGGCCAGCTATGCAACGGGCCAAGTTCGGTGTGCCGCCAATCGAACGCGCGGATGCGTTCGGCCATTTCGCCTTGCCAGCCATCACAACCGTGGCTATCGGATAAAAACTGCATCGACTGACTCGGTGTCCTGTGGTGATTGCCCGATAAATCGCAACGCCAGAACGACGCGACGCCCGTCTGTTTCGAGCGTCTTCAGTCGTATTGGTTTCATTTGAGGTATAGCCGATTTCATCGCCGTTCGGAGGCTAGACCCCGATCAGGTGTTTGAGCGGATGGTAGCCAGTTTTCATCTTCGCGGCGACGTCGAGAATGGCTTTTTCGATGCCGTTCAAATGCATGCAGGTCAGCTCGATGGCGGCGCTCTGATTGCCGGCCTCGATGTATTCGATCAGGCGCAGGTGTTCGTCATCGCGGCACACCTCATGGCTGTCGTCATCCAGTGCAGCGGCATACAGCGAGGCGCGCGAGATCAGCTTCTGGAACCAGTCGAGCAACACCGGGTTGTTGAGGCTGCGCGCCAGTTTGATGTGGAACTCGCCAAGCAGATGAATCAGCCGTTCGTGGTCACCGGCAGCGTGGGCTTCATCTTCCAGCAATAAATGTTCACGCAAGTCCTGCATCGCCGCGCTGTCCTTGCGTCGGCACAGTTCGGTGACGATGCCGATCTCGATCAGCCGGCGGGTTTCGAACAGCGAACGGATTTCTTCATTGCTCGGCAGCGACACCGATGCCCCTTTGTTGGGCTCGGTAGTGACCAGTCCATCGGCCTCCAACTGCTTCAATGCAGCGCGCACCGACGTGCGGCTGACATTAAATAATTCGGCCAGCGAGGCCTCGCCCAGCTTCATCCCCGGGCGTAATGAACGCTTGCTGATCGCCTCGTAAACCCCTTGGTAGACGCGGTCGACCGTGGTTTCCAGTTTCTTCTCGGTCATTCGAACACTCCTTTGGCGTCAGGCAACCATCCCCTGGCGATGCACGGCCATGGAAAAAGGGGGTTGCACACGCAGATTAATCCGGGTATTTCTAAATTGCATTCAGATATTGCATACAATAAATAGATGATTGCACCATTATGGGTCAACCAATAGCAATTGAAGTGCGCAACGTCTCAAAACGGTATTCCGATGATCCAGGCCTCGCGCCGGCCCTCGACAATGTTTCGGTGAACATCGCCGACAATGAATTCTTTACTCTGCTAGGCCCCTCGGGCTGCGGTAAAACCACCCTGCTGCGCACCATCGCCGGCTTCGAACACGTCAGTGAAGGCGAGATTCGTTTGGCCGGTGAACCGGTCAATGACCTGCCGCCATTCAAGCGTCGGGTCAACACGGTGTTCCAGAGTTACGCGCTGTTTCCGCACATGAGTGTGGCGCAGAATATCGCCTTCGGCCTCGAGATGCAGGGTCTTGAGCGCAAGTTGATTGCCGATCGCGTCAACGAAATGCTCGCGCTGGTGCAAATGGAGCATCTGGCCGGACGCAAACCGGCGGAACTCTCCGGCGGTCAACAGCAGCGCGTGGCTCTGGCCCGGGCCTTGGCGCCGAAACCGAAAGTGCTGCTGCTCGACGAACCGCTGTCAGCGCTCGACCTCAAGCTGCGCAAAGAAATGCAGGTCGAACTCAAGCGTGTGCAGAAAGAAGCCGGGATCACTTTCATCTTCGTCACCCACGATCAGGAAGAAGCGCTGACCCTGTCCGACCGCATCGCCGTGATGTCGGCCGGCAAGATCCTGCAGATCGGCACCCCGACCGATATCTACGAGCACCCCAAACACCGCTTTGTCGCGCAGTTCATCGGCGACATCAACTTCCTCCCCGGCCAGCTCAAGCACGGTGAACACAACGAAAAACTCTTCGTGCCCAACGGCATGCCGGTCGAGATTGCCTGCCAGCCGCAGGGCTTCAATGGCAGCAGCGTGCAACTGGCATTCCGCCCGGAACGCTCGCAACTGGTCGATGCCAGCCAACCGCATCACCTGCGCGGAGTGATCGAGGCCGTGCTCTATGTCGGCACCGCGACGCTGTACCAGTGCCGGCTGAACAACGACATCAAAGTCATGCTGCGCGAAAACAACGAAGGCCTGAACCCTGGCCGCGCGGTCGGCGAACGTGTTGCCGTGCACCTGCCGCCGCACGCCTGCCTGTTGATGGAGGCCTGAGATGAGCGTCAGCAGCACTTCCCCTGCCCTCAACCGCGCGCTGTTGCTCAGCCCGGTGGTGTTGACCCTGCTCGCCCTGATCGCCATTCCGCTGGGGATCATGGGCTACATCAGCCTGCTGCCGCGCAACACCTACGGTGGCGTCGACTGGCAAGCGCCATGGCAACTGCAAAGTTACGTGCAGCTGTTTTTCCAGGAAGGTTTTGACGGCGAACTGGAACTGAACTGGGTCTATGCCCAAGCGTTGCTGCGCTCGGTGCTGCAGGCCGGTGGCACCACCGTGTTGTGTTTCCTGTTCGGTTTTCCTGTGGCGTTGTGGATGTCGAGCCTGACCCCGCGCCGGCGTAACCTGATGGTCTTGCTGATCACCATTCCGTTCTGGACCAACCTGCTGATCCGCAACTACGCGTGGCTGATCATCCTGCGCGAACACGGCTGGGTCGCACAAAGCCTTAACGCCCTGTTCCCCAGCGCCGGCGGCATCACCCTGCTCTACAACGATTTCGCGGTGAGTGTCGGTCTGGTCTACAGCTTCCTGCCGTTCATGATTCTGCCGATCTATTCGACGCTGGAAAAACTCGACTGGCGTCTGGTCGAAGCCGCTTACGACCTCGGGGCGAATCGCTGGCACGCGTTGCGCCGGATCATTCTGCCGCTGTCGATGCCGGGCGTGATTGCCGGCGCGTTGCTGGTGTTTGTGCCGAGCCTCGGCGCCTTTATTACCCCGGCAATTCTCGGCGGCGGCAAGACGCTGATGATCGGCAACCTGATCCAGCAACAGTTCGGCACGGCGCGCAATTGGCCGCTGGGCAGTTCGCTGTCGTTCCTGTTGCTGGCGATTCTGCTGGTGTCGCTGGTGCTTTACGCGCTGTACAGCCGTCGCACGGCGAAGACTATTAATCGGGGGGCGAAAGCATGATTTCCCTGCACCTGAAAAAACTCCCGGCAACCCGCGAAATCAGCCTGCTGATCCTCGCTTATCTGTACCTGCCAATCTTCGTGTTGATCGCCTACAGCTTCAACGCCAACCGTTCGGCAACGGTGTGGACCGAGTTTTCGTTTGCCTGGTACGGGCGGATTCTGGCCAACCCGTCGATTCAGACGGCGGCGCTGAATTCGATCATCGTCGCAACGATTGCCACGGTCTGCGCCACGGCCATTGCCCTGCTCGCGGCGCTGGCCACGTACCGGCCGTTCTACGGGCAGAAAATGGTCGAGGGCGGGATCAACCTGCCGCTGATCCTGCCAGAGATCGTCACCGCTGTGGCCACCCTGCTGCTGTTCATGGCGCTGGGCATCAAGCTCGGTTTGCTCACGGTGATCGTCGCGCACATCGGCTTCTGCATTCCTTTTGCTTATCTGCCGATCCGTGCGCGGCTCAACGATCTGGACAAGAGCCTGCTGGAAGCGGCGAACGATCTCTACGCCAATCCGTGGCAGGTGTTCCGCCGCGTGACCTTGCCGTTGCTGTGGCCGGCGGTGTTGTCCGGTGCGGTGCTGGCGTTCGTGGTCAGCCTCGACGATTTCATCATGACCTTCTTCGTCGCCGGCCCCGGTTCGACAACGTTGCCGGTGTACATCTTCTCAGCGATCAAGGCTGGCGTGACGCCGGAAATAAATGCGATCTCGACGCTGATGCTGGTGATTTCGATTGTCCTGGTGGTGCTGGCCTTCTGGCTGGGCCAACGCGGTAAACAACAATAAATCTGGAGCACTCTCATGAAAGTCAAAAGCATGCGTTTGGCAGTATCCGGTCTGGCCCTGAGTTGTTTCGCCGCGTTCGGCGCCCACGCTGCCGAACCAAAAGAACTGTTTTTCTACAACTGGACCGATTACTACCCGGTCGATCTGTTGGCCAAATTCGAGAAGGAAACCGGCATCAAGGTGACCATGGACGGTTACGACAGCAACGAAACCCTGCTCGCCAAATTGCAGGCTGGCGGCGCCGCGTATGACGTGATCGTGCCGTCGCAGTCGATCATGCAGACGCTGATCAAGCAGGACCTGCTGATGGAAATCGACGCGCCGAGCCTGAGCAACTTCCAGTACGTGAAGGGGCCGTTCCGCGATCCGGGTTTCGACCCGGGGCGCAAGTTCTCGGCGCCGTATCTGTGGGGCACCACCGGCTTCTCCTACGACAGCGCGCGGGTGCCCGGCGGAAAACTGGATGACTCGTGGAAAGAGTTCTTCGAACCGCGCAAAGAGCTGCAAGGCCAGCTCGCCGCGCTGGACACATCGAGCAGCGTCATCAACGCCGCCAGCCATTATCTGAACGTTGATGAGTGCAGCGAAAACCCGCAGGACGCCAAGCGCATTCTGGAACTGCTGCAAAAGCAGAAGCCGTTTTTGAAGATGTACAGCTCCGACAACACCGTCGACCGCATGGCCTCGGGCGAGGTGATCATGATGCAGAACTGGAACGGCTCGACCGCGCGGGCGACCTTGCAGAAGAGCACGATCAAGTACGTCTATCCGCGTGAAGGCGTGGCGATGTTCCAGGACAACTTCGCCGTGCCGAAAAGCGCGCCACACCCGGGTAACGCGAAGATCTTTATCGACTGGATGATGAAGCCGGAGAACGCCGCCGCCGTGTCGAACGCCATTGCTTACGCCAACGGGATTCAAAGCGATTCGTTGCTTGATCCGAAGTGGAAGGTGATGGACGCGATCAACATGCCGGAGGAATACGCCTCGCGTTTGCGCCCGGAGAAGGAATGCAGCAACAAGGCTCGGGAGCTGCAGGATCGGATCTGGTCGAAGCTCAAGGGTTGATCACCTGATCTGAAATCGAGGGGCGACCATCGCTGGCAAGCCAGCTCCCACAGGGATCTGTGTCGCACACAGAAAGTGGGCACACCTCGACACCTGTGGGAGCTGGCTTGCCAGCGATGAGGCCCGCCCAGACACCATTGAACTAGAGGTAAAGAAATGACCCAGCCACACTGGCTACGCAACGTGCGCCCCTACGGTGCCGCCGCCGAAGACCTGCTGATCGAAAACGGCCGGTTCGCTCAACGCCGCCCGGCCAACAATGCACCGCTTGGCGCCACCGACATCGATGGCCACAACCAATTGCTCACCAGCGCTTTGGTCGAAAGCCACGTCCACCTCGACAAAACCCTCTACGGCCAACCCTGGCGCCCAAACAGCGCCGGGCCGACGCTCAAGGACTACATCAGCAACGAGCGCCGTATCCTCCGTGAAGTTACCGCGCCGATCGCCGAACGCGCCGGCGCGCTGCTGGAAAACTGCATCGCCCGTGGCTCGCTGACCATGCGCTGCCACGTCGACATCGACCCGGAATTCGGCCTGCGCCACGTCGAAGCCATGCAGCAATTGCGCGAACGTTACAAAGACCTGATCGACCTGCAACTGGTGGTGTTCCCGCAAACCGGTTTGATCAGCCGCCCCGGCACCGCCGAATTGATGCGTGAAGCGATGGCGCTGGGCGTGGAAAACGTCGGTGGACTCGACCCTTGCGGCATCGACAATGACCCGATTGCGCAACTGGATTTCGTCTTCAAACTCGCGGCCGAGTTCGGTCGTGGCGTGGATATTCACCTGCACGACAAAGGTGAACTGGGCTTGTGGCAGATCGCGCTGATCGCCGATTACACCGAGCGTTTCGGCCTGCAAAAACGAGTAATGATCAGCCACGCCTATTGCCTCGGCATGTTGCCGTGGAGCCAGGTCAAACCGGTCGCCGAGCGTTTGGCGGCGCTGGGAATTTCGCTGATGAGTTCAGCGCCGGCCGACACCGCCGTGCCACCGTTTTTGGCGTTGCGCGAGGCTGGTGTAAATGTTTGCCTGGGTTCCGACGGCATTCGTGATGCGTGGTCGCCGATGGGTAATGGCGACATGCTCGAACGGGCAATGTTGCTGGCTTTTCGCTTTGATCTGGGCAAGGACGATGAACTGGCGGCGGCGTTTGACGCGGCCACGGTGAATGGCGCGCGGGCGCTGGGCATTGAGGATTACGGCTTTGCGCTCGGTCAGCGCGCGGACTTCTTGCTGATGCCGGTCGAGACCCTTGGCGAAGCGGTCGTTGCGCGGCCGTTGCGCCAGGTCTATCGCGCGGGTTGCTTGATCGCCAGTGGCGGTCGCTTGCTGGACAGCCGGCTGTGAAACGCATCGGCCTGCGCGCCAGTTGCGTGGTCGGCTTCGACGGCACGCAGCATGTGCTGTGGCGCGACGGTGGAGTGGTGTTTGGCGGCTCGCGCATCGAGTTTGTCGGACGCGGTTATGCGGGGCCGGTGGATCAGTGGATCGACTACGGCAATGCGCTGATCGGCCCCGGCTTCATCGACCTGGATGCGCTGGGCGATCTCGATTCCACGGTGCTGACGCTGGACAACGGCGACGAGCGCGCCATGGGCCGCATGTGGTCTGCCGAGTATTTGGCCGCCGGCCCGCGTGAGACGTATAGCCCGCAAGAAGAGGTTTTCAAGTACCGCTATGCCTTCACCCAGTTGATCCGCAACGGCATCACCACGGCGATGCCGATCACCTCGATGTACTACCGCGAGTGGGCGGAAACCTACGACGAATTTGCCGCCGTCGCCGACGTTGCCGGTGAACTCGGTTTACGCACTTACCTCGGCCCCTGCTACATGAGTGGCATGAGTTATTGGCAGGCCGACGGCACCTTGGCCCATCACTGGGATGAGGCTCGCGGGTTGGCCGGCCTTGATGCGGCAGAACGTTTCTTCAAGGATTTTGACGGCGCCCATGACGGCTTGATTCGCGGCGCGCTGCTGCCCGATCGCATCCAGACCTGCACCCCGGCGCTGCTGCAACGCACCTCGGCGCTGAGCCGCGAACTGAATGCGCCGATGCGCCTGCATTGCTGTCAGGCGCTCAGCGAAGTGGCGATGGTCGAGCAATTGCGCGGCACCTCGCCGCTCGGTTGGTTGCAGCAGTTGAGCTTGCTCACGCCGCGCAGTCTGTTGCCGCACGGCATTTACACCACGGGCGATGACGACTTGCAGCGGGTCATTGATGGCGGCGCGAGTCTGGTGCATTGCCCGTTGGTGTTCGCCCGTGATGGCGAGGCGTTGAACTCGTTCGGTCGCTACCGGGCCAAAGGCATCAACTTCGCCCTCGGCACTGATACCTGGCCGGCAGATCTGCTGGAAAACATGCGCCACGGTTTGAACATCGCGCGGTTGATGGAGGGCGGCTCGGCGCTGACCAGCAGCCTTGATCTGTACAACGCCGCCACCCTCGGCGGCGCGCGGGCGCTGGGGCGCGATGACCTCGGGCGTCTGGCCCCCGGCGCTAAAGCCGACATCACCGTGTTCAGCCTGCGCGGCCTGCATTTGGGGCCGTTGTTCGACCCTTTGAAAAACCTGCTGTTGGCCGGACGCGGCGAAGATTGCATCGCCAGCTACATCGACGGTCGTTGCGTGATGCACGACGGTCAGGTCAGCGGCGTCGACTACCCCGCCCTGCAACGCCAGGCGCAACGCCAATACGAAAAACTGATGCGCAACCACAGCGAGCGGGCGTTTGCCCGACCGGACTGGAAAACCCTGTTCCAGCCGGCCATTCCGTTCGCCGATGACTACAGCGCCGACGCACCATTGAGCGCCATCGATCCACTTTCCTAGAGGTTTTTGCCATGCACAGTTTTGATTTCAGCCAACTCAGCCCACGGGAAAAATACAAGATCCTGATCGGCAGCGTCGTGCCCCGGCCGATTGCGCTGGTAACCACCATTGATGGCGAGGGCCGGATCAATGCCGCGCCGTTCAGTTTCTTTAATGCGCTGTCGGCGGACCCACCGATCCTCGCGTTGGGCGTAGAGAATTACGGCGACCAGAGCCCGAAAGACACCACGCGCAATATCCAGCTCAATCAGGAATTCACCGTGAACATCGTCAGCGATGCACTGGTGGAAGCCATGAATGTCTGCGCTGTGCCGTTCGCGCCGGGCTTCGATGAGCTGACCGCTGCAGGGCTGACGGCGATTGCCGGCACCACGGTGAAATGCCCACGCATCGGCGAAGCCCCGGTGGCGCTGGAGTGCCGGCGGATGATGGCACTGAACATCGGCCAGTCGCGGGAGATCATTTTTGGCGAGGTGTTGATGGCGCATGTGCGCGATGAGTTGATCGACCCGAAAACCTTGTACATCGATCAATTGGGGCTGGATGCGATTGGCCGGATGGGCGGCCATGGTTACGCGCGCACCCGCGATTACTTCGATTTGCCGACCCGCTCGTTGCAGGCGTGGACGGAAGCGCCGGGCGGTGGCGAACGGTTTTGGCCCGCTGGCAAATAAGCGCCAACAGCAAAAGATCGCAGCCTGCGGCAGCTCCTACTGATCATTCCCACGCTCCGCGTGGGAATGCCGCCATGGACGCTCTGCGTCCACTGTGACGCGGAGCGTCACGGGATGCGTTCCCACGCAGAGCATGGGAAAGATCAATGCATTCCCCCTGTAGGAGCTGCCGAAGGCTGCGATCTTTTGATTTTTCAGTCAGTGCCGTATTTCGGCGAACGCGGCCCGTACAGCAGGCCCGCCGGATGCCCCGCCGAGAGCAGGCGATTGCTCGCCACGCCGGCAATCGGGTAACCGGCATCGGTGGAGCTGTTGATGATCTGCTTCACCGCCGCGGTGATCAGCATGCCGATCAGACCGCCACCACCGTTATTGCCGCCCTCTTCGCTCGACGCCCGCGCCGAACCGGTCCACAGCGTGGTGCCGCTTTTCAGGTCGACCAGTTTGGCTGTCGCGGTCACTGCCGTTTCACTGCTGATCACCATGTAACGCGTGCCGTATTCGGTCACGGTGATGTACAGCGCCGCGTCCGCACCGAAGATTTCCTGCAGTTTGTTCGGCGGTGCCTGATGGATGTCGTCCGGGGTGGTCAGGCCGTTCTGGCGGAAAGTTTCGTCCACCAGCGCGATCGGCAACACGTAGTAACCGGCCTCGGCCAGCGGGAACGTCACTTGCGACAACAGGCTGTACGAGGCCTTCACATCCGGCGAGGTGTTCAGCGGCGGCAACACCAGAATGGTCTTCGGCCGCGCCTGTTTGTAGGCCGAGTAATCCACGGACTTGGGCGCAACGCAGCCACCGAGTACGGTCAGGGCCAAACCGGCGGCCAATAATTTCAGCGTACGCGAGATCATTGGGCGTCTCCGGTCTTGGCGTTTTTAAGCAGAAAATCCATGTACGGGCCGGACTCGGGGAACAGCGCTTTCTCGGTGCGGAACTGCTGCACCATTTGATCGTCCTTGCCCATGCTCAGATAGAGCAAGCCAAGGTGCGCGTGGTAACCCGGCGGCACGGCTTTGCCGGTGGAGCGGATCTTTTGCAGATCACGTTCGAGCACTTCAGCCTGTGCTTCCTTGGGCTCTTCGCCCTTGAAGTATTCGTAGACCTGCGGTTGGTAGTCTTCCCACTGGTACAGGGTTTTCGGGCCGGCACAACCGGCCAGCAGGGCACTGGCGGCCAGCGTCAGCGCCATCAGCGAGCGCGACAACGTCAAATTCATGGGTGTTGCTCCTTGCAATGAATGGGCGTCGATCAGTTGCCCGGCTTCCAGGCACCGGCGTTCATGCCATCGACCAGACGATTGATCGCCTCGCGCATGGCCAGATCCAGTACTTTGCCGTTGAGGGTGGAGTCGTACGCAGCGGTGCCGCCGAAGCCGACGATTTCGCGGTTGGACAAGGCGTACTCGCCAGCGCCTTGCGTCGAATAAACCACTTCGGAAGTGCTGATGTTAACGATGTTCAAGTTGACCTTGGCGTAAGCGATCTGGGTCTTGCCACGGCCGAGAATGCCGAACAACTGGTGATCGCCAATCTCTTTGCGGCCGAACTCGGTAACGTCACCGGTGACCACGTAATCAGCACCTTTCAAGCGCTGGGCCTGGCCCTGGATCGCCGCTTCCTGCTGGATTTCGCCCATGTTGTCGCGATCCAGCACGCTGAAGCGGTTGGTCTGCTGCAGGTGGGTGATGAGGATGGTCTTGGCCTGACCGCCGAGACGGTCGACGCCGTCGGAGAAAATGCCGCGCATATAGCTGGAGCGGTTGTCGAACTTGCCCACGGCCATTGGCACACGAACGCCGGTCCAGACTTGAGTAGCGCTTTCAACCTTGGCCACCGGCAACGCGCGGGAGCTTTCGGTGGCGCAGCCGGCGAGCGTGCTGGCCAACGTGCCGAGCACAGCAATCGCAACGCCTGAAACCAACATCCGGGAGATCATTCTCACTGAGTATTCCTTTTGAAAAACAGGGGGTATCCCGGCACGACAAACGTGGTGGGGAGCGGAAAAGGGCCGGCATTATGACAAAGTGCCATCACTACTAACAGGTTTTTTTGACGCCAGTGAATTGGCTGTTCCGGACTTGATCGTTCCTACGCTCTGCGTGGGAATGCCGCCACGGACGCTCCGCGTCCGCTGTGACGCGGAGCGTCACGGGAGGCGTTACCACGCAGAGCGTGGGAACGATCAGATCGGCGTTTTATCAGTGGAAATCGCGGCTCTGCACGCGGATGCCGTTGAGCAGCGGGCTGAGGTCGCTCAGGCGTCCGGCGATCAGGTGGCGTACTTCGCCTTCGCGTTCCCAGCGGCCGTCGACCTTGAGCAGTTGCGAGCCGACCAAGACCTGGCGTTGACGCTCGGCCAGATCGCGCCAGACCACCACATTGACGTTGCCGAACTCGTCTTCCAGGGTCACGAAGGTCACGCCACTGGCGGTGCCCGGACGTTGTCGCCCGGTAACCAGCCCGGCAACGCTCACCGGCCGGCCGTGTTCAACGTCGAGCAATTCCTGCGAACTGCGGCAGCGTCGCGCCTTCAATTCACCGCGCAACAGCGCCAGTGGATGCGGGCCCAGCGTGGTGCCAATCGTCGTGTAATCCGCGTGCAGATCCTCACCGACACTCGGCTTGGGCAGCACTACATCAGGCTCTTCCTGGCTCGGCAACCCGGCAAATAAGCCAAGTTGTTTCTGCACCCCCGTCACCTCCCAGCGCGCCCGATGCCGGTGCCCGGCCAGACCGCGCAACGCCCCGGAATCGGCCAGCAACGCCTGCGCCCGACTGTCGAGTGCGGCCCGTTCACCCAAATCGGCGACATCGGCAAACGCCCCGCCCGCCCGCGCCGCCTCGATACGCCGGGCATCGTCCTCGCGAAAGCCCTTGATCATCCGCAGGCCCATGCGGATCGCCGGTTGCGCCGCCGTGGTGGTTTCCAGGCTGCAATCCCAGTCACTGGCGCGCACGTCCACCGGGCGAATCTGCAAATGATGCCGGCGTGCGTCCTGCAAAATCTGATCGGGGCTGTAGAAACCCATCGGCCAGCTGTTGATCAGCGCACAGGCAAACGCCGCCGGCTCGTGGCACTTGAGCCAGCAACTGGCATAGGTCAGCAAAGCAAAACTGGCGGCGTGGGATTCGGGAAAACCGTAGCTGCCGAAACCTTTGATCTGCTCGAAAATCTGCGCGGCGAACTCAGGCGTGTAGCCGTTCTTTTTCATCCCGGCAGCCAGGCGCTCCTTGTGCGGTTCGAGCCCGCCGTGGCGTTTCCATGCGGCCATCGAGCGGCGCAACTGATCGGCCTCGCCGGGGCTGTAATCGGCGGCGACGATGGCAATCTGCATCACCTGTTCCTGAAACAGCGGCACGCCCAGGGTTCTTTCCAGAACGACCTTGAGTTCTGGCGACGGATAGGTTTCTTTTTCTTCTTTATTGCGCCGGCGCAGGTACGGATGGACCATCCCGCCCTGAATCGGCCCCGGCCGGACGATGGCCACCTCAATCACCAGGTCATAGAACTTCGCTGGTTTCAGGCGCGGCAGCATCGACATCTGCGCCCGCGACTCGATCTGGAACACGCCAATGGTGTCGGCGCGGCTGATCATCTCGTAGGTCGGTTTGTCTTCGGCCGGGATCGTCGCCAGGCTCAGATCGAGATCGCGATGGCGACGCAGCAGGTCGAAGCAACGGCGGATCGCACTGAGCATGCCGAGGGCAAGAATATCCACCTTGAGCAGGCCGACCGCGTCGAGGTCGTCCTTGTCCCATTGAATGATCGTGCGATCAGCCATCGCCGCATTCTCGACCGGCACCAGGGTGTCCAGCGGTTGCTCGGAAATCACGAAGCCGCCGGGGTGTTGCGACAGGTGCCGGGGGAAGCCGATCAGTTGCCCGGTCAGGCTCAGCACTCGGCGCAGCACCGGGCTCTGCGGGTCGAAGCCACCCTCAAGCAAGCGTTCCAGCGGCGGCGTTTCATCGCTCCAGTGGCCACAGCAATCGGCCAATGCGTTGATCTGATCCGGCGGCAGGCCCAGGGCCTTGGCCACATCACGTACCGCACCGGCGGCGTGGTAAGTACTGACCACAGCGGTCAACGCCGCGCGCTGGCGGCCGTAACGGCGAAACACGTATTGCAGGACTTCTTCGCGGCGTTCGTGCTCGAAGTCGACGTCAATGTCTGGTGGCTCGTTACGCTCCTTGGACATGAAACGCTCAAACAGCAGCGTGGTGCGATCCGGATCGATTTCGGTGATGCCCAAGGCGAAACACACCGCCGAGTTGGCCGCCGAACCACGGCCCTGACAGAGGATGTTTTGCTCACGGGCGAAGCGCACCACGTCGTGTACGGTGAGGAAGTAGCTTTCGTAGCCGAGTTCGGCGATCAGTTGCAGCTCATCGTCGATCTGCTTGAGCACTTTCGCTTGCGGGCCTTTGGGCCAGCGCCAGGCGATGCCTTCTTCGGTCAGTTGACGCAGCCAGGAACTGGCGCTGTGCCCCTCGGGCACCAACTCCTTGGGATATTGATAACGCAATTCGCCGAGATCGAACGTGCAACGCCGGGCCAGATCCACCGAGGCATCCAGCAAGGCCGGCGGATACAACTCGTGTAGCACCTCGAGAGTCCGTAAATGCCGCTCGCCATTGGGGTGCAAACGCAACCCGGCCTCGGCCACCGGCACGTGATGACGGATCGCCGTCATGGTGTCCTGCAAAGCGCGACGGCCACGGGCGTGCATGTGTACATCACCGCTGGCCACCGCCGGAATCTGCAACTCGGCGGCCAGACTCAACAGCGCTGCCAGACGCTGCTGATCGTTCTGTCCGCAATGCAACTGCACCGCCAGCCACAAACGCTCGCCGAAGGTCTGCTGCAACCAGCGGCCCTCTTCCACTGCATCGAGCGAGTCCGGCACCCACAACACCAGCAGGCCCGACAAGGGTTCGTCAAAATCCTCGCGCAGCACCTGATACTGGCCCTTTTGCGTGCGCCGGCGGGCACGGGTGATCAAGCCGCACAGTGCCTGATAGCCCGCCAGGTTCTCCACCAGCAGCACCAGTTTCGGGCCGTTTTCGATGCGAATTTCGCTGCCGATGATCAGCGGCAGCTCCACCGACTTCGCCGCTTGCCACGCCCGCACAATCCCGGCCAGCGTGCATTCATCGGTGATTGCCAGCGCTTGATAACCGTGTTTTTTTGCCCGCTGAAACAGCTCAAGGGCACTGGACGCACCGCGCTGGAAACTGAAGTTCGACAGGCAGTGCAGTTCGGCATAACCCTCGCTCATGCAAACCAGCCCTGCAGCCACAGCGGACCGCCCTCACCCACCGCCCGATAAGCCCAGCCCTGCTGACCGGCACGGTTCTGGATCAGGTAGTAATCGCGGCGCACATCGTCACCGTCCCACCAGCCCGATTCGATGCGTTCCGGGCCCATGAGAATCCGCGCCGAACCTTCTGCCACACTCTGCGGCTCACCGAGCAACCAGCCGGGACGGTGCACGCTCGGCAAGCCGCTGCAGCGTTGTTTATCGACGCCGTGCTGCCAAGCACACTCGGGGCGGTGATCGGCCTGGAAGCGCAGCCCCTGCACCGCGTCATCGCCCAACCGCGCGCGCAGGCGTTCGCGCAATTGCTCCCACGGCAACGTCTGCTGCGGACGGTCATCGAACAGCTCCTGAAACTGCGGGACGAAACTCGGCAGGTCCTCGGCACGCAGACGAAAGCCACGCACCGGCGCCTCGACCTGCACTTGTTCCAGCCGTCCGCGCGCCAATTCGAAGAGCATCGCCGGATCACGTTCGGCGCTGAGCAGGCCGACTTTGATCAGCGTGTCCGGCAACCCGGCGTGTTCCAGATGCAGGTCGAAACGCTGCACGCCGCTGTCACGCCCGCAGAGGAACGCCGACAGGTCACCGGTCAAACGCCGTAACGGGAACAGCAAGGCCTGATGCGATTGCACGTCGAAATTCAGTTCGATGCGCACATCAAAACGATCCGGCGGCAAGTAGAACTCCAGCGCCAATGGCCGCGCACCGAACAAGGTGTCGAGGTGTTTGAGCATCTGCGCCTCGAAACGCCGGGCCAGCGCCTGACGCGGCAGGCTCTGCACCTGATTGAGGTTGCGCAGGCCCATGCGCGACAACGCCGTGGCCACGGCCGGTTCCAGGCCGACGCGGTCGACAGGCAATTGGCCGAGGTGATGCTGCAAAGCCTCGCCGTCCGGCACCACCAAGCCGTCATAAGCATTGGCCAGCACCCGCGCCGCCACCGGATTCGGTGCGGCAACGATGCGATGGCGAAAGCCCAGTTCGGTCAGTTCCTTGCGCAGCCGCGCTTCGAACTGGGCCCAGGAACCGAACAGGCCCAGGCTCGACTCGATCTCGAACACCACGGCGCGCGGGTAATGCACGCTGACCTGCGCGCTGAAGCCGTAAGCCCACGCGGCGAGGAACTGCTGCCAGTGTTCGACCTCGGCCGCTTCGTAATCGGCGGTGGCAAAGCCTTTGCTCATCGCCTGCGCAGCGGTCATCGACTGGCCAGCGCGCAAACCGAGTTTGCGCGCTGCCGGGTTGACCGCTTGCAGCACCCGACGTTGGGCCGGGCCGCTGAGCAGCACCAACGGCTCATCGGGGTCGGGACGTTGGCGCAACACCGCGTCCAGCGCCAATTGCGGAAAAACAATACAGACCCAGCGCATGGCGACCTCAGTGACCCACGGCAAAGGCAATTGGCGCCGTACGCGCCAAGCCGCCACGGCACTTGAGCACGCGCAACTGTGCGGGTTTGGCGTCGATGGCGATGCGCAACGCCGCCGGTGACGGATTCACCGCTTCGCTCAACGGTCGCCAGGCAAACGCCAGGGTCTGACCGGTTTCCGCCGCCACCTGCAAACGCCGCAACGCACGGTCATCGGCCTTGTGCGGCCAGCACAGCACCGCGCCGCAACTGCCCGAGCGCAAGCACTGTTCGGCTGCCCACAAGGCATCGCGCTCACTGGCCTGAATCACCGACAGCTGACGCAGGTCGACCCCGGCGCTCTCCCACGCTTGCGGGTATGGCACGAACGGCGGCGCCACCAGCACGATGCGCTCGCCCGCCGCCGACAACCGCGCCAGCGTCGGCCAGACCAGTTGCAACTCACCAACACCGGGGCCGGCCAGGAGGATTTCGCTCAGCGCCGCTTCTGGCCAGCCACCGCTGGGCAGTGCCGCGTCCAGCGCCGCATGCCCGGTCGGTTGCGGGCTGGCGGCCGGTGGCGCAGGCCGGCCCTTCCAGACCTGGCCGCCATTGAACAGCGTATCCAACGCAACGACGGCGCCCATCAGCCTTGCCTCACCAGACCGCAGAACACCCCTTCGATCGCCAGATCCTGATCGTCGCGCACGACAATCGGCTGGTACGCCGGGTTGCGCGGCAACAGCCGCACTTCATCGCCGAGCCGTTCGAAGCGTTTGATGGTGACTTCACCGTCGAGCCGCGCCACGACGATCTGGCCGTTGAGCGCCTCGGGATTGCGCCGCACGCCGACCAGATCACCGTCGAGAATGCCGTCCTCGATCATCGAATCGCCCTGCACCCGCAGCATGTAATCGGGCGTGCGCGAGAACAGCGCCGGGTCGAGCAGCAAGCGGCTATGGACGTCGGCATCGGCGCCAATCGGCGCACCGGCAGCGACGCGGCCAAGCACGGGGATGTCGAGCAGCTCCGGACGCGGCGGTTGCCCGAGCAAACGAATGCCCCGGGCCTGATTCGGATTGACCTCGATGAACCCGGCTTCAGTGAGCGCGAGCACATGCTTGCGCGCCACGCTGCGCGAGGCAAAACCAAAAGCCTCGCTGATTTCAGCGAGGCTTGGGGGCTGACCGTGTTCGGCGATGCGATCGCGGATGAAGGTCAGGATGGCGGTACGGCGGGGAGTGAGGTTTGTCATGGAGTACATTTGTACTCTTTTGGCTTTTTCCTGACAAGCGCCGCCAGTCCGGATCCCCGTAAATCCATGTAGGAGCTGCCGCAGGCTGCGATCTTTTGATCTTGTTTTGATCGTTCCCACGCTCTGCGTGGGAATGCAGCCCGTGACGCTCCGCGTC
>NZ_AKJD01000170.1 GCF_000282515.1 Pseudomonas sp. GM80 | reverse complement strand
AGAGCAAGATCAAAAGAGCGCAGCCTTCGGCAGCTCCTACAGGGATCGATGTAGGAGCTGCCGAAGGCTGCGATCTTTTACGGGTTAACTGCCGCTTTCGGTGCGACGGCTGCTGACTTCGGCCGGCACATCGTCGCCAGCCATACGCTTGCGGAACAACGCCGCCCGCGCCAGCAGCAATGTCGTCACCGGCACGGTGATCGCCAGCAAAATCGGAATCAGCCAGGCGTGTACCACCGGCCCGGACTTCAGTGCCGAGAAGCAGATGATCGACGCCAATGCCACGCACCAGGCGCCCAGCGTCGAAGCCAGTGCTGGCGGGTGCATGCGTTGGAAATAATCCTTCATCCGCAACAACCCTAGCGCACCGATCAGCGCAAACACGCCGCTGAGCACCAGCAGGATCGCCACCGGAATTTCCACCCACAAAGACAATTCAGCGGTCATTCGATCACCTCGCCACGCAGCAGGAATTTCGCCAGGGCAAACGAGCCGACGAAGCCGAACAGCGCAATCAACAGCGCTGCTTCGAAGTAAGTGTCACTGGAATAACGAATGCCCAGGGTCAACATCATCAGCATGGCGACGATGTACAGGTAGTCCAGCGCCAGGACCCGATCCTGCGCTGACGGCCCTTTGAACAGACGCACCAGCGTCAATACCATCGCCAGCGAAAACAGGAACAGCGTCAGCAGGATCGCGTTTGACAGTAAGGGGCTCATTCGAAAATCTCCATCAACGGCCGCTCGTAAGTGCTCTTGAAGTGCTCGATGAACTGCGCTTCGTCGTCCAGATCCCAGACGTGCAGCAACAAAATGCTGCGATCCAGCGCCAGCTCCGACCACACCGTGCCGGGCACCACGGTGCAGATCATCGCCAGTGTCGCCAGACCGTGGGCGTCGCGCAGGTCGAGCGGCACTTTGACGAAGCGTGAGCGCAGTGGACGGCGACCGGCATTGAGAACGCCCCAGGCGACGATCAGATTGGACACCACCACGTCACGACCAACAAGCAAGAACAGTCGCACGATCGTACCCGGACGACGGATGCGCACTTGTTTCGGGCGCAGTTTGCGCATCATCAACGGCGCGGCAAAACCCAGAATTGCGCCGATGAGCAAGTTGCCCGGGCTGATCGAAAGGTTCAGCGTCAGCCACAAGGCCCACAGCGCCAGCGACAGCAAGGGTGCAGGAAACACGCGCTTCATGGCTGCACCTCGAGCATGGCGGCTTTGCTTGCCGGGCTCGGTACCGCGCGGGTACCGAGCACCGCCATCACGTATTGCTGCGGATTGTTCAGCGCCTCGGCGGTGGCCTGGGTGTAGCGCAGCAGCGGTTCTGCCTTGAAGGTCAGGGCAATGCTCAGCCCCAGCAGCAGGAAGATCGGTGCGCATTCAAGTTTGCGCAGCAGTGGCGAAGGGCGCTCCTCGGGTGTCCAGAAACGCTGAATGCCGAGACGCGAGAACGCCATCAGCGAGGCCAGCCCGGAGAGAATCAACAGCGCCAGCAAGGCCCACGCGCCAGTGGAAATCGGCGCGCCAGTGCCCAGGCCCAGTGGATTGAGCAACGCCCCGATCAGGCTGAGTTTGCCGATGAAGCCGGACAGCGGCGGCATGCCGATGATCAGCAGCGCACAGGCAATGAAGCTCAGGCCAAGAAACGCCATGGTCCACGGGATGACCTGGCCGACCACGGCTTTTTGCTCGTCGTCGAGGTTGATGCCTTTGGGCGGTTGCAGGGATTCCTGCGGGCGCGGCAGCAATTCGCTTTCGTCTTCCAGCGGGATCTCATTGGCCGAGCGCGAACGTTCGATCAATTCGGCCAGCAGGAACAGTGCGCTCAACGCCAGCGTCGAGCTGACCAGATAGAACAGCGCCGCGCCGATCAGGTTCGGCTGGGCAAAGCCAATGGCCGACAACAGGATCCCGGCCGACACCAGAATGCTCAGGCTGGCCATGCGTTCCAGCCGTTGCGCGGCAAGAATCGCCAGCGCCGCACAGGCCATGGTCGCCATGCCGCCGTAGATCAGCCAGTCGCCGCCGAAGAATGCCGACGCCCCGGCTTGCCCGGAGAACAGCAGCGTCCACAGGCGCAGCAGGGTGTAGATGCCGACCTTGGTCATGATCGCGAACATCGCCGCCACCGGAGCACTGGCGGAGGAATAGGCCGGCACCAGCCAGAAGTTCAGCGGCCACATGCCAGCCTTGGCCAGGAACGCTACCGCCAGAATCGCCGCACCCGCGTGCAACAGGCCACGGTCGGCTTCCGGCACCAGCGGAATCTTCAGCGCGAGGTCGGCCATGTTCAGCGTGCCGGTGACGCCGTAGATCAGCGCCGCGCCGATCAGGAACAACGACGAGGCGAGCAGGTTGATCGAAATGTAATGCAGCCCCGACGACACCCGCGCCCGGCCCGAGCCGTGCAGCAACAGGCCATAGGACGCAGCGAGCAACACTTCGAAGAACACGAACAGGTTGAACAGGTCCGCCGTCAGGAACGCGCCATACAGCCCCATCAACTGAATCTGGAAGAGGGCATGGAAACTTGAACCAGCACCGTCCCAGCGCGCCATCGCGAAGAGCAGGGCGCTGACACCGATGATCCCGGTCAGCACGAGCATCAGTGCCGACAAACGATCGACCACCAGCACGATGCCGAACGGAGCCTGCCAGTTGCCCGGCAGGTACACGCCGATGGAGCCGGGCACACCGGTGGTTTGCGTCCATTGCAGGAGCATCACCGAGATGAACAGGCCGACCAGGCTGGAGAACAGGTTGATTTTCGCCTTCAGCGGCCGGTGCCGTTCGCCGAGCATCAGCATGATGGCGGCGGTCAGCAGCGGCAGCAGAATCGGTGCGGCGATCAGGTGAGTCATCGCCATCATTCTTTAGGCTCCCGGCCGTCGACGTGGTCAGTGCCGGTCAGACCGCGCGAGGCGAGCAGAACGACGAGGAACAATGCGGTCATGGCGAAGCTGATGACGATCGCGGTGAGGACCAGTGCCTGCGGCAGCGGGTCGGTGTAGTGCAGCAAGTCTTGCGTGACGCCGTCCTTGATCACCGGCTCCTTGCCGATGAACAGGCTGCCCATGCTGAAGATGAACAGGTTGACCGCGTACGACAGCAGGCACAGGCCCATGACCACCTGAAAGGTCCGTGGCCGCAGGATCAGCCACACGCCCGAGGCGGCGAGGACGCCGATGGCGATTGCGATGACTTCTTCCATCAGACGGCTCCTTTGCTGGCGACGGACTTGGGCAGCGATGCGGTC
The DNA here is from genome assembly GCF_000282515.1 of Pseudomonas sp. GM80. GTDB lineage: Bacteria > Pseudomonadota > Gammaproteobacteria > Pseudomonadales > Pseudomonadaceae > Aquipseudomonas. The sequence continues at coordinate 31,934 of NZ_AKJD01000170.1, read as the reverse complement.
TTGTGACCCCGCACCGATTGGTGGGCGAGGGCGGTGAGGATCAACAGCGTCGAACCGACCACCACGCCATACACGCCGATGTCGAAGAACAGTGCGCTGGCGACATGGATGTCACCCAGCACCGGCAGGCTGAAATGCCAGGTGTGCGTGGTCAGGAACGGATAACCGACCAGCATCGCGCCCAGGCCCGTGGCCGTGGCGAACAGCAGCCCGGTGCCCATCCAGCGCAGCGGTCGCAGGCTCATTTGCGCTTCGACCCACTGTGTACCGGCGACCATGTATTGCAGGATGAACGCCACCGACATCACCAGCCCGGCGACGAAACCGCCGCCCGGCTGGTTGTGCCCGCGCATGAACAGATAGAACGACACCACCAGCGCAATCGGCAGCAGCAGGCGCACCAGCACCGCCGGCACCATCATGAAGCCGAGTGCGGTGTCGCTGGCCGAACGCGGGTTGACCAGGTCGGTGACCACGTCCGGCGCGAGCAGGCGTTGCTGGGCCGGCAGTTGCAGGCTTTCTTTCGGCGGGCGGAAGCGTCGCAGCAGGGCGAACACGGTCAGTGCCACCGCGACCAGCACGGTGATTTCACCGAGCGTGTCGAAACCACGGAAGTCCACCAGCATCACGTTGACCACGTTGCTGCCACCGCCCTCGGGCATGGCGCGGCTGAGGTAGAACGAGGAAATGTCGTTCGGCGTCTGCCGCGTCAGCATCGCGTAGGACAGCAGCGCCATGCCGCCACCGACGGCAATCGACAGCAGCAAGTCGCGCAGACGACGAATGCGCGCCTTGCGCAGGGTGCTCGGCAATGGCGAGACTTCTTCGATCCGCCGAGGCAGCCAGCGCAGACCGAGCAGGATCAGCACCGTGGTCACCACTTCGACCGCCAGTTGCGTCAGGGCCAGATCCGGTGCGGAGAACCAGACGAAGGTCACGCAGGTCATCAGGCCACAGACGCTGACCATGGTCAGTGCGGCGAGACGGTGATACTTGGCCTGCCATGCGGCGCCGAGGGCGCAGACAATCGCCAGCAGCCACAGGGTCACGAAGACGATCGAACCGGGAATCTTCGGCCGGTCGCCCCAGCTCAGGCTGCTGTGCAACATCGGGATCAGGCCGGCGAGCACTGCCGCCAGCACCATCAGGAACAATTGCATCTGCAGGCGCTTGGTGCCCAGACGTCGCTCGACGCGACGGGCCATGCGCATCATCACCACCAGGCTGCGCTCGAACAGGCGCTTGCCGTTGAAGCGGCCTACCAGCGGCGGATATTTGAAACGGCCGAGCTTGAACTGGTTGCGCAACAGCAGATACAAGACGATGCCGCCGGACATGGCGATCAGGCTCATGATCATCGGTGCGTTCAAGCCGTGCCATATCGCCAGGCTGTATTCAGGCAACTCGCCACCTACCACCGGCAACGCCGCTGCTGCGAGCAACGGGCCGACGATCTGTGCCGGGAAAATTCCCACCAGCAAGCAGGTGAACACCAGCAGCTCGACCGGCGCGCGCATCCAGCGCGGCGGTTCGTGCGGGGTGTGCGGCAAGTCGGTGGCCGGCGGGCCGAAGAACACGTCGACAGTAAAGCGCAGCGAGTAGGCGACGCTGAACGTACCGGCGATGGTCGCGACAATCGGCAGCGCCGCTTCGACCCACGCCGTGGCATTGATGAACACGGTTTCGGCGAAGAACATCTCTTTCGACAAGAAACCGTTGAGCAATGGCACGCCGGCCATCGAGGCGCTGGCGACCATGGCCAATGTCGCGGTGAACGGAATCAGTTTGATCAGGCCGCTGAGTTTGCGGATGTCACGGGTGCCGCTTTCATGGTCAATGATGCCCGCCGCCATGAACAGCGAGGCTTTGAATGTGGCGTGATTGAGGATATGGAACACCGCTGCGACGGCCGCCAGCGGGCTGTTCAGGCCCAGCAACAGGGTGATCAGGCCGAGGTGGCTGATGGTCGAGTACGCCAGTAATCCTTTGAGATCGTTCTGGAACATCGCGCAATAGGCGCCGAGCAACAACGTACACGCGCCGGCACCGCTGACGATGTAGAACCATTCTTCACTGCCGGACAGTGATGGCCACAGGCGCGCCAGCAGGAAAACCCCGGCCTTGACCATGGTGGCCGAGTGCAGATACGCAGAGACTGGCGTGGGCGCCGCCATGGCGTGGGGCAGCCAGAAGTGAAACGGGAATTGGGCACTTTTGCTGAGTGCGCCGATGAGGATGAGGGGTAACAGGATGGGGTAGAGGGCGTGTGCGCGAATCATGTCGCCGGCGGCCAGGACCTTGTCGAGGTCATAGCTGCCAACGACATGGCCGAGAATCATGACCCCCGCCAGCAGGCATAACCCGCCCGCACCGGTGACCATCAGCGCCATGTAAGCGCCGCGACGCGCATCGGCGCGGTGGTGCCAATAGCCAATCAACAGGAACGAGAAGAGGCTGGTCAGCTCCCAGAAAAACACGATCTGGATCAGGTTGCCGGAAATCACCAGGCCGAGCATGGCGCCCATGAACGCCAGGAAAAACGCGAAGAAACGCGGCACCGGGTCATCCGGCGACATGTAATAACGTGCGTATAAAGAGACGAGGGTACCGATGCCCAGTACCAGCATCGAGAACAGCCAGGCAAAGCCGTCCATGCGCAGGACAAAGTTCAGACCGACGCTGGGCAGCCACATGAACTCTTCGCGGATGACGCCGCCATGGGCGATTTGCGGGTACAACAACGCAACCTGGACGGTGCCGATCAAAGCGACCAGACCCGCCAGCAGGGATTCGGTATTACGCGCGTTGTGTGGCAGCACCGCTGCCAGACAGCTGCCAATGAATGGCAGAAGCAGTAGAACTATCAGGGACATAGGCTTCTAATCTGCGGAAGTTTGTGAAGCATCATACGTGCCAGCTCCCCGATCACCAAACGCCAGGATGTCTCAGAATCCTACAAAGTAGTCTGAATATTTATGTTTGGCATTGTTTCCAGGGAATCGTGGAGGCCGAAAAAAGATCGCAGCCTGCGGCAGCTCCTACATTAATTCCGTGTAGGAGCTGCCGCAGGCTGCGATCTTTTGATTTTGCTTTCAGTTGCTGCTTTCACCCTCCAACTCTTCATCGACTTCAGCAACAACCTTACCCTTGGTTTTCAACTCACTGACAATCACTGCCGCGACAATCAATCCGGCCCCGACCAGCGCAATCGCCGGCAGCCGCTCCCCCGCAATTCGCCCGACAATCCCTGCCCACACCGGCTCACCGGCATAGATCAACGTCGCCCGAGTCGGCGAAACACTCTTCTGCGCCCAGTTCATCGCCACCTGAATCGCCGCACTCGCCGCGCCCAGCCCCAGCGCAGTCACCAGCAACGTCCAGGAAAAGTCCGGAATCAATTCACCGGTCGGCACCACCAGCAAAAACGACAACACCGACGTCGTCGCCAGTTGCACGACCGTCACCCGGCGTACATCGACCTGGCCGGCGTAGGTGCTGATCAGAATAATTTCGGCCGCAATCGCGATGGCGCTGATCAGCGTGGCAATTTCACCAGGGCTGAAATTCAGCGCGGCGCCCGATGGCCCCGACAGCAGCATCAAACCGGTAAACGCCAACATGATGCCGATGCTCGGCATCAACCCCGGGCGCCGGCCAAGCACCAGCCATTGCAGCAGCGGCACGAACGGCACGTAAAGCGCGGTAATAAACGCCGATTGGCTGCTGGGGATCGTCTGCAATCCAACCGTCTGCAAGCCGTAACCGAGCATGATCGCCACGCCGATAAAGGCACCAGCCTTGAGTTCGAACAGGGTCAGGTCGCGCAGGTGACGCCAGGAGAACAGGGCAACGATGCACGCCGCTGCGGCAAAGCGCAGGCCGACGAAGAACATTGGTCCGCTGACGGTCATCGCGTGCTGAACCAGCAAAAAGGTGCCGCCCCAGATCATGGTGATCAGTACCAGCACGCATTCGGCTTTGCTGAATTTCGAGAAACGGAGGGAGGTGGGGGAGTTGTTCACCGACGTCATGACCTTGCGCACTGTAAAAGGCAGGACGCACAATGCGCCCAACGTTGCGCAGTATACTGCCCAACCCCACCGAGTGAGCAATATAGTGCCCAAAGATTCCAGCCCAAGAATGTCCGTCCTTCAGCACGTCAGTCAGAACGTTCGACGCCTGCGTCATGCGGCGGACATGAGTCAGACCGTGCTCGCGGAGAAGTCCGGCGTCAGTCGGCGGATGCTGGTGGCGATCGAGGCCGGTGAGAAAAATGTCAGCCTGACCACGCTCGATCGCGTTGCCGCTGCGCTGGACGTCGCCTTCAGTGATTTGATCCAGGCCCCGGAGGCGCGCGACCCGAGCCGGATCAATGAGCTGGCGTGGGCGGGTACCATTCCGGGCAGCAAAGCGGTGCTGCTGTCGAAAGCCACCGCCACCCGCGAAGTCGAGCAGTGGGAGTGGTGCCTGCAACCGGGCGAAGTCTATCCCTCGCAACCGGATGCCGAGGGCTGGAGCGAGCAGATTTATGTCTTCGCAGGTTGCCTGACGTTGATGCTCGGCGATCAGCCGCAGCACATTGGCACCGGCGAGTTTTTCATGTTCGCCAGCAATCAGCCGCACACCTATCGCAATGATGGCGACGTCGCGGCGCGGTTTGTCCGTAATGTGGTGATTTGAATGAGTCAGAACGCAGACATCCTGATCATTGGCGGGGGCCTCAGCGGCACGATGCTGGCGGTGCAACTGCTGCGCCTGCCAGGCCAGCGCACGATTGTGATTGTCGAGCCGCGTACCGAGTTGGGGCGCGGCGAGGCCTATAGCGCCGTCGAGTTGGGCCATACGCTCAATGGCAATGCGGCGCGGATGAGTGTCGACCCGGACAACCCTGATGACCTGACGCAATGGCTGACCGCGCACATTGCCGCCGGTGGCTGGCCGGAATCGGCCGAACAGGCTGTGCCGATCAGTGAACTGTTCCCGCCGCGCGGGCTGTTTGGTGTGTATGTACAGCAGCGCTTGGCCGAAGCGCAGGCGATTGGTGCGACGTACGGTTCGACGGTTGAGCATGTGCGGGCGGAGGTGGTTGATCTGCAGGCGGATGTCGATGCCGTGCAGCTGACTTTGAGCGATGGGCAACGATTGCGGGCCGGGTTTGCGGTCATTGCAACAGGCATGTTTCCTGCGGCTCGCACCCCGCAGACCGAATCCAGCGGCGTTAACGCGGCCGCGTTGGATCCGTGGGACGTTGCGGCCATGCGCCAACTCGATCCGCAATCGACCGTGCTGATCATCGGCTCCGGCCTGACCATGGTCGATGCTGTCGTCTCACTGGAGCAGGCCGGGCATCGCGGGCCGATCGAGGTGTTTTCCCGGCACGGCCTGTTACCCCATGTACGTCGACAACCACCGGCCTGGGTGGATTTTCTGGGCGAAGATCACAGCCTCCGTTCGCCGCGACAGTTGCTGCGCGAATTACGTCGGCAGTGTCGTGACGCAATCGCCCAAGGCATCGATTGGCAAGCCCCCCTGGACACCGTGCGTGTGCACATTGCCCGATTGTGGAGTCAGGCGACTGACGTGCAGCGTCGACAATTCGTACGTCACGTGCGGCCGTGGTGGGAGAGCCATCATCATCGCTCACCGCCGTTGAGCGCCGAACTGCTGCAGCGGTTGCACAGCCAAGGTCGGCTGCGTATTCACGCAGCCTCGTTCAAAGGCCTTGAGCCCGATTCGAACGCTGCTGTGAGCATCCGCATCCGTCGTCGTGGCGAACACGAGACGTGCGTCGTGCAGGGCGCGGCGTTGATCAATTCCAGTGGCATCGAGTACGACTGGCGGCGTGTCGCACGACCGTTGCCGCAACAGTTGCTGGCTCGCGGATTGGTGCAACCGGGGCCGTTGGCGTTGGGGATTGCAGCGACGGCTGAAGGCGCGGTGCTGGATGCGAACGGGGTGCCCGCCAAGCGGTTGTTCGCCATGGGGCCGCCGTTGCGGGGGATGTGGTGGGAGAGTACGGCGGTGACCGATGTTGCGTTGCAGGCGAAGGCACTGGCGGCGCGTCTTGTGGTTTGAGGCTGCCTGAATTGGCCCCATCGCTGGCAAGCCAACTCCCACGGTTTCTGCTGCCGCCACAAAGTCCTCATTCAATCCAGATCCCTGTAGGAGTGAGCCTGCTCGCGATCGCGGTGTGTCAGCCCCATTCATCCAGGCTGATAAACCGCGATCGCGAGCAGGCTCACTCCTACAAGGGATTGTGTGTAGCCATTAATCTTGAGCCCCCTGAATCCCTGTGGGAGCTGGCTTGCCAGCGATGGCGTCAATTCAGCCGATACTTATCTTGGCAGTGCACCTACCAGCCAGCGCTGACGCAGTTGTTCCAGCCGACCATTGGCGCGCAGTTTGTTCAGGGCGCGTTGCCAGCGGGCGACCTGGTGCGGATCGGTTTGCAGCGAGAAGGCGATGTAGGTGTCCTGTTTCATCAGCGGGATCTGATACTGCAAGCGCCCGGGTTCCATGCCTTGGCCGCGCGCCAGTGAGGCGATCGACAAGGTGTCGGAGACGACGAAGTCGGTTCGGCCAAGACTGAACAGACGCATCATCTGCTCGGGTGTTTCCACGCCGTAGAGATTGTTCAGGTTTTGCTGTTGCAGAAAACTGTAGGCCAGCCATTTGCGCGGCACGGTGATGCGGCCGATCGCATCGGCTTCGCGCAAATCGTGCACCGGCGGGTGTTGGTTGTCCTGGGCGTACAGGGCAGTTTCCACTTCAATCAACGGCCCGACCCACTGATAGCGATTGTCGCGCTCATCGGTGCGCAACACGGTGAACACACCGGTGTCCGGATGCTCACTGGCTAGATGCAGCGCGCGCAACATCGGCACTTGTTGGAGGTGGATCTGATCACCGGTTTGCTCGGCCAGCGCACGGACCACGTCGACGCCGTAGCCGACCAGTTGATCACCTTGCAGGAAATGCAGGGGCGGGTGGTTGTCGCTGAGCAGTTGCAGATCCGCCGCGTTGGCCGTGAGGGCCAACAACGAGAGCAGACACGCGGCAATCCGTTTCATGAAACGTCCCTGAAAAAACAATCGCGCAGCTTAGTACGGGCCGAGGGTGGCTGTCGTGAGGAATCTGCGGGGCTTTTGTGTCAGAAAACAGGACGGATCGGGTAGGCGGGATGGATGCGAACTGTAGGAGTGAGCCTGCTCGCGATGGCGGCGAATCAATCAACATTGATGCTGATTGACAGACCGCCATCGCGAGCAGGCTCGCTCCTGCAGGGGGTTATGCCACGACTCGGTAGCACGGCACGTACGCCGCGCCGCCCGGCAGTTTCATCCGGTGCTGGGCGACGAAGGCTTTGAGCAGTGCATCCAGCGGCTGCATGATCGCTGCGTCGCCACGAATCTGATACGGCCCGTGTTCTTCGATCAAACGAATGCCCTTGTCCTTGACGTTGCCGGCAACGATGCCGGAGAACGCCCGACGCAGATTCGCCGCCAGTTCATGCGGTGGCTGGTCGCGGTGCAGCTTGAGGTTGGCCATGTTTTCGTGGGTCGGATCGAACGGACGCTGGAAGCCTTCGTCGATCTTCAGCAGCCAGTTGAAGTGGAACGCGTCGTTGCGCTCGCGACGGAACTGCTTCACCGCTTTCAGGCCTTGAGTCATCTGCCGCGCCACTTCGGCCGGGTCGTCGATGATGATCTCGTAGTGCTGCTTGGCGGCTTCACCGAGGGTGGCGGTGACGAAGGCGTCGAGCTGCTCCAGATACGGCGCAGCGTGCTTCGGTCCGGTGAGAATGACCGGGAACGGCAGCCCTTTATTGTCCGGGTGCATCAGGATGCCGAGCAGATAAAGGAATTCTTCAGCGGTACCGGCACCGCCCGGGAAGATGATGATGCCGTGGCCAACGCGCACGAAGGCTTCCAGACGTTTCTCGATGTCCGGCAGAATCACCAGCTCGTTGACGATCGGGTTTGGCGCTTCGGCGGCGATGATGCCCGGCTCGGTCAAACCCAGATAACGCCCGCCATGAATACGCTGTTTGGCGTGGGCGATGGTCGCGCCTTTCATCGGGCCTTTCATCACGCCGGGGCCGCAGCCGGTGCAGATGTCGAGGCTGCGCAGGCCCAGTTCGTGGCCGACTTTCTTGGTGTATTTGTATTCTTCGGTGTTGATCGAGTGGCCGCCCCAGCACACGACGATCTTCGGCTCGACGCCCGGACGCAGGGTGCGTGCGTTGCGCAGCAGGTGGAAGACGTAGTCGCTGATGCCTTGCGAGGTGGTCAGGTCGATGCGTTGGCTGTCGAGTTCGTTTTCGGTGTAGACGATGTCGCGCAGGGCGCTGAAGAGCATTTCACGGGTGCTGGCGATCATTTCGCCGTCGACGAAGGCATCGGCCGGAGCGTTCAACAGCTCCAGGCGTACGCCACGATCCTGTTGGTGAATGCGGATTTCGAAGTCCTTGTAGGCTTCGAGGATGGTCTTGGCGTTATCAACATGGGCGCCGGTGTTGAGGATGGCCAGGGCGCACTGGCGGAAGAGGGTGTAGGTGCTGCCGGATCCGGCTTCGCTCAGTTGCTGAACTTCACGTTGAGAAAGGGTTTCCAGGCTGCCTTTCGGGCTGACCGAGGCATTGATTACGTGTCGTTGGGTCATGCAATGATCCTTAAAACGATGTCATCTCAAGACTAGGCGATGGCATCCGAATAGTGTGTATCCATGAATGAAGATGGCACGATCTGCGCTGTACCGCCATGTCCCCGTTGGACGCTGAAAAGATGAAAAGGAGCCCCAGCATAGCTAAATCCCTCGTGGAGGCGATAATGCGCCGACGAGTTTTTTTGATTGCCCCTTTTGTCGCTCAAGGAAGTCATTTGTGATGTTCGAGATTCAGCCGATGGACGCCGCTACCTTTCGCCAGCAGACCCGCCGCAGCACGATCATCATCGCCGTGCTGTTCCTGGTGCTGGCGATGTTGTTTTCCAGCGTCGCGGTGGCGCTGTTCGGCGAGCCTGGCGGCGATAACCTGCGGTTCAATGTCGGCGGCGTGTTTGTGGCGTTTTTGCTGACGGCGGGTTTGCTGCGCGGGCGCTTCTGGCATCAGACCTGGATGGCTCCGGCGGTGTACAGCTGGCGGCTCAAGCGCAGCCTGATGAGCATCACCAATGTGATGCATCAGGTGACGGCAGCCGTCGAGAAGAATGATCCGACGGCCATGAAAGTGCTGCGTTTCTACCATCTGGGGCTGACGCAGATGCATGAACTGGATGGCAACTCCAGTGATCACGGGCAACTGTGGCGCGAAGTCGAGGCGCACAAGGAGCGGATGCAGGCGCTGGATCTCAATACCGAACAGACGCGCCTGGATCCAGCGTGGCTGGAACACCTCAAACAGGCTTCGCGTTAAAGCGCCTGCTTGCTGCGCAGTTTCCATGCGCGGAACAGGCGACCGTAGACCAGCAAATTGACCGCCAGCACCACGCTGCCAAGCGCCAGTTGAATCTGCGGAGTGAGCCCGGCCGGGTAGATGATCGGCCAGATGTAATGCTCGATGAAGCCGCCGGCGTATTCGGTCTGCCCGGCGGCGTGGCGCATGAGGTTTTCCCAGTACGTCAGCGGGCAGGTCAGGTGCAACACTTCGACCGCCACGCCCCAGGCGGCTGCGGGTAAGTGCAGCCACATCAAACGCGGCCACTTGAGCACCAGCAGTCCGCCGAACAGCACGAACAAAATAAAGCACAAATGAAACAGCACCAGCCCGTCGGCTGCGATTCGGTACGGCATGGTGTCTCCCTGACGTCGTTGCGATGGCCGCTATGTTACGCCAGCGAGCGCGTTATCGCTCACTGCGAAAGTCGGCAAACTCGGCGCGCATCCGTCCATTGTGTTTGGCCTGGTAGAGCAGTTTGTCGACTTGTTCGATGAAGGGCAGGGGATCGCTGCCAACCGCCGCCTGCGCAGTGCCGACACCAAGACTCAGGCTGACCAGCGAAGACACCGGCGAATGCGCGTGGGCAATCTGCTGCTGACGAATCAGGTGCAGGCATTTGCGCGCCACCAGGCGGGCTGACTCGGCGTCGGTTTCCGGCAATAGCCAGACGAACTCTTCACCGCCGATCCGTGCAATGAAATCCCGTGGTCGGTTGGCCGCCAGCGACAGCGTCTTGGCTACTTGGCGCAGGCATTCGTCGCCTTTGAGATGGCCGTAATGGTCGTTGTATTGCTTGAAATAATCGATATCGAGGATCAGTAGCGACAACGGCAATCCGCTGCGCTGCGCGCTGACCCACTCGCGTTCGAGCACGGTGTCGAACATCCGCCGGTTGGCGATGCCGGTGAGGCCGTCCTGGAACGAATACTCTTCCAGTTGCTTTTGCAGGCGGATCAAGTGTTCTTCGGTTTTCTTGCGTTCGCTGATATCGAACATGAACCCCACCAGCGCCTCGACTTCGCCGTCCTTGCGCACCACGTGCACGACGTCGCGAATCCACACGTACTCACCGCTGCGGGTCAGGGCGCGATAGTCGGCCTCGTGATCGACGCCGGCGCGGGATTGCGAAACGCAAAACTCGACGACGTAATCACGATCATCCGGGTGCATGCGCTCCACCCAATCGTTGACCCCGACCCAGCTGTCCTGCTGCCAGCCCAGCAGGGTTTCGATCTGCGGGCCGATGTAGCTGAAGGTCATGGTTTTCCAGTCGATCCGCCACGGGATGGCTTTGGTCGATTCCAGCAGAGTCTTGTACACGTCACTGTCGATGGCGGTCATGGCGGGGCACGGTCTCGGAGGGAAAATGCGCTGCCAGCATGTTGTTGGCGCGCAATGCTTGCAAGCAGCACGCCGATGAACGGCGACGTTGCGGAGATTTCTTGCAAGTGCGCAAGATTGTTCAAGCCAAAAAACAGCCATTACTGGCAGAGTTGGCGACTGTTTCCTCGGTTGAAGAGCGTTATGTCTGACTCACTCATGCCGCGCAGTGCGTTTCTTCGCGGCGCTGCGGCGATCATGCCGCTGTCACTGGCCACCGCGCCCTGGGGGCTGTTGGCCGGTTCCATGGCGATTGAAGCCAACCTTACGCCGCTGCAAGGTCAGGGCCTGTCGAGCATTGTCTTTGCTGGCGCTGCGCAGTTGGTGGCGATCGGCATGCTCAAGGGCGGCGCAGGGATTTTCTCGATTCTGCTGACGACGTTGCTGCTGACCTCGCAGCATTTGTTGTACGGCATGAGCATGCGCTCGGTGATTTCACCGCTGCCGGGGCGTTGGCGGATCGGTTTGGGCTTTTTGCTCACCGATGAATTGTTCGCGCTGACCAGTCAGCATGATCGCCAACAGTTCAATCGCTGGTATGCGCTGGGCGTCGGCCTGACGTTTTACATCGCCTGGAACCTCTTCACCCTCGCTGGCATCGTCTTGGGCAGCAGCATTCCGGGGCTGGAACATCTGGGGCTGGATTTCTCGATCGCGGCCACCTTCATTGCCTTGATCACGCCGGTGGTGCGTAACGTGCCGACGGTGGTTTGCGTGGCGGTATCGCTGTTCTGTTCGGTGCTGTTCAGTTATTGGCAGTGGGGTTCGGCGCTGGTGCTGTCGGGGCTGGCGGGCATGACCGCCGGGTTTATCTGCAACAAGCTGTATCGGGGGCGCGCATGATGGTCTGGGCAGTGATATTCGGCATGGGCATGCTGGTGTTCCTCAACCGTTACGTGTTTCTCGAACCGCGCTTGCCGGTGCGTTTGAGCAGCAATGCTCGGCAGTTTCTCGGGTTTGCGGTGCCGGGCATGCTCACCGCCATTTGCGGGCCGATCGTGTTCATGCCGGACAAACAGCTGAATCTGCAGTGGGACAACCCTTATCTGCTTAGTTCGCTGGTAGCCATTGCCCTGGTGATCTACACACGCAATACCTTGCTCAGCATGTTATTGAGCATGGCGTTCTTCTTTTTACTGCGTTGGTGGATGTAAGTTGACTGATGAAAACTGTTCTACGCTGTAAAGATGACCCTTTACTTGTGACAGGAGGCGAGCATGGCGACTGAGCAGAATCATCCGGAACCGGATGGCGAAGACAACGATGAGCCGACGCAAGAAGAAATAGAGCGGGAGAAGCACAAGGAACAAACCTGGAAGCACGATGACGGCAGAGAGCTTTCAGATCCTGACCGCAAGTTTTGACCAGTTACCATAAAAAAAGCCCCGCAGATGCGGGGCTTTTTGTTGTGTCAGAGATCGTCCAACTGCGTGAAATCGGGGTGTGAAGCCCGATATCCCAAGGTTCTGTCGATCCAGGCATTCAGCTCGTTGACCATCACCGGCGGATGACCGGGATACCCTGCGAGGGTGGTGCGCAGGACGCGTTCGATGTCGGGAACGGTACGCAGGTTTCGGGTCTTGATGTAGTGGCCGATAAAACAGTCGAGTTCAAAGCGTTCTGTCATCGACAGATAAACACACTCCAGGCCGCTGACCTGTTTGATTGCAAAATCGTCGCGCAACTTATTTCTCTGCAAGGCTTGTAAAAGTTGTTGTGGATTCCTGGTTTCTTGACTCTTTGGTCAACTGGTATACCAATCGGAAATGCGGCGCGCATGCTAGCCGTAGTGCTACTAAATGTATGTATGACGATTGAAATGTCAGACAGGCGGTTAGTTCACTCAAACGACTGTTTTATTCAAGCTGTCTCAAGGATGAAACACCCTCTGTAACGCCATCGGCTCACCGGTAGGAGCTGCCGCAGGCGGCGATCTTTTGATCTTGCTTTTGCTCATGAAGAAACAAGGGCAAAAGATCGCAGCCTGCGGCAGCTCCTACATGAGTGAACGGGGGAGGTTGGGGGATGTTTAGGCTTGCTGAATAATTAAGTTGGCGCCCTGATTGCGTGAGTTACCGACTGCTTTACCGACTTTGTACCATTCGAACGTCTCAGGGCTTTCACCTTCGAACAAGAGCATTTGTTCGGCGCGTTCGGCGGGCGTCGCCGGGTCGAGCCATTCCTGCGCCAATTCTGCGCGAAACACCACTGGCCGTCGGTCATGGATATCGAGCATGCCGCCCACGCTGTCGGCGGTGATGATCACGAAACCATCGTCGTCCCGAGCCTGCGCCTCGGGCGTAGGACATTGACCGATGGCTGCGCAGAAAACCGGACCTTGATCTGCCCGACGAATCAGCCAGGGTTGTCGGGTTTTGTCGTCGTCATCGACCCATTCAAACCAGTTGTCGACGGGGACGATCAGCCGATGGCGCCAGATCGCGCGAAAGAACGAGCCATGGGCGACTTTCTCCACCCGCGCATTGATTGGCGCGGCGCGATCCTTGGCCCAATGCGGACGCCAGCCCCAGCGCAGGTTGTCGGCGAAAAGCGTTTGCCCCTGCTGGTGAAGCACGGCCAGTGCGGTGGTCGGTGCAGCGTTGTAGCGAGCCAATGGCGCGTCGCCGACATGATTGATCAGCGCATCGGGAATGCTCAGGACGGCGACAAAGTCGTGGATGCCTCGGTACTGCGAGAGTCTTCCGCACATGGGCTGAATCTCCGGTAGGAAATTTCAGCGTAGTTGCTTCTTCGCACTCAATCCTGTGCGCCCTGACCGGTGAACGTATCGCGCCATTTCAGCCAGCGTCGTTCGAGCACCGCCAGCACACCGTCGCTGAGCTTGCCGAGCAAGGCCAGCACGATAATCGCCGCCAGTACGATGTCCGGCCGTGAGGTTTCGCGGCCGTCACTGAGCAGATAGCCCAGGCCTTTGGTGGCGGCGATCAACTCGGCCGCAACGAGAAACATCCACGCCAGACTCATGCCGCTGCGCAACCCGGTGAACAAACCGGGAAGGGCGGCGGGCAGCAAGATTCGCCGCACCAATTGCAGGCGGCTGAAGCCGTAGATATGACCGACCTCGACCAGTTTGCGATCGATGTTGCGAATGGCCGCGACGACGTTGACGTACACCGGGAAGAACGCGCCAATGGCGATCAAGACGATTTTCGAGGTTTCATCAATGCCCAGCCACAGCAACAACAGTGGCACCCAGGCCAGGCTCGGAATTGCGCGCAGGGCGGCGAACGTCGGCTCCAGATACGCCTCGGCTTCGCGGCTCAAACCGACCCACGCGGCAAATACCAACGCCAGACTGGCGCCAATGGCGAAGCCCAACAGCACGCGAATCAGGCTCGCGCCGATGTGCTTCCACAAGGCGCCTTCGGCGAGGTCGGTGAGGGTCAGGGCGATCTCGCTGGGCGCGGGCATCTGGTAGGACGGCAGCCAGCCGATGCGTACGATAATTTCCAGCAGGACAACGATCAGCAGCGGTAAGGCCAGACCTTTGAAACGGCGCTGCCAGGTCGGATGAAGGGGCGACGTGCGTCGCGGCGCAACGAGTGGCGCGGGCAGCTGTTTGCTGTGACTGTTCATGAAATCGGGCTCCGCTCACGACAAAACCGCGACGGGCGCGGATTTGTCATCAAGCTGTTCGGTTACTGGCGGGCGACGGCTTGCTGCACACCGCTGTCGAGCAATTGATCGATGACTTGATCGACATTCACCCCGCGACGCACCAACTCTTCGGAGACCAGAATCGGCGCGGCAGCCTTGGAGGCACTGACATCGTTTGTCGTCAGTTGCGGGCTGTTCAGGTCGGTGCGCGACAGCTGCAATTTGGCCACGTCCAGCGGCAGTCCGGATTCCTTGGCGAGCAGGGCGGCGAACGCGTCAGGGTTTTTCAGCGCCCAGTCGCGGGCCTGTTCGTAGGCCTTGATCACCGTCTCGATGGTTTGCGGATGCTCCTTGGCGTACTGCTCAGTGACGCTGATCACCCCGTAACTGTTGAAGGCCGGGTTGCGGTAGAGCAAGCGCGAACCCGCCTGCACCTGGCTGGCGGCCATATGCGGATCAAGGCCGGCCCAGGCGTCGACATCGCCTTTTTCCAGCGCCGTGCGGCCATCGGGATGTTGCAGGTGCACCAGTTCGACGTCGTCTTTTTTCAAGCCGGCCTGTTGCAGGCTGCGCAAGGTAAACAGGTAAGGATCGGTGCCTTTGGTCGCGGCGATCTTTTTGCCCTTGAGGTCGGCGATGGATTGATACGGCGAATCTTTGCGCACCACCAGCGCCGTCCATTCGGCGCGGCTGTAGACGTAAACCGATTTGATCGGACTGCCATTGGCACGGCTCAGCACTGCCGCGAGACTGGCGCTGGAGGCGAAATCAACGCCGCCGCTGTTGAGGTATTCCAGCGAGCGGTTGCTGCCCTGGCTCAACACCCAGCTGACTTTGGTGTTGGGCAGGGCCTTTTCGAGGAAGCCGAAATTCTTCAGCACCAGGCTCACCGGCGAGTAATAGGCGTAATCAAGGTGCACCTCCGCCGGTGCGATTTCGGCGGCATGAGCGATGGGTTGCAGGCTCAGGGCAATGGCGCTGGCAGCCAGCAGTGTCTTGATACGAGGGAAGAACGATGTCATGGGCGCGCTCCGGCGAAGGCACAGGTTTCTTATGTCCAAAAAGATATTTTTATCGAATGCTTCCTGCATGAATGGAATATTGCAGGCTCTGTGCCATGTGAGCCAAAGCCCCGGAATACGGGGGATTTATTGCTTGGGAGGGGAATTCAGGTGTTGTGCGGGAAACAGTGTGGACGGCCACTGTTGCTCAGCCAACAGTCGATAGTGACGGTGCTGAGCTTATGCGTTAATCGAATTTCAAAAGTAAATATTAAGAGCGTTATGGTCTATGCAAACCCTCTTTGCAGGACTCGCCATGAAGCTTTCCCGTTTCCTACGTCGCGCGCTGACCGCGGCTTTATTTACCTCACCACTTTCCTACGCCGCCGAGCCGTTAGTCCTGCACGTGGGTGATCAGAATTACTACAACATCCGCGCTTCGGTGGAAGCCTCCGGGGTTTTGAAGGACGCGCCTTACACCGTCGACTGGAAACACTTTCAGGCCGCAGCGCCGCTGGCAGAAGCCTTGCAGGCTGGATCGCTAGATCTGGGCTTTCTCGGAGACTCGGGCTTTCTGTTTCTGGCGGCAAAACAGGCACCAGTGAAACTCATCGGTGTTTCACGGCAGAACCCCGACACCATTGCCCTGCTGGTGCCGAAGGACTCGCCGGTGCAAACCATTGCCGACCTGAAGGGCAAGAAAGTCGCCTATTGGCCGGGGGCGTGGAGTCAACAGTTGACGCTGCGCGCATTGGAGCAGGGCGGTCTGCCGGAAAACTATGTCGACTTCGTCAAATTGATGCCGATCGATGCCGCCGCCGCATTGCCGCAGGGCAGCATCGATGCCTTCCCGGTCTGGGAACCGTACATTTCCCAGCAGATCCTGTTCTCCGGCGCACGGCCGATTCTCACTGCCAAAAACCTGATGCCGGGGCTCAGCGCTATCGCGGCCTCGACGCCGTCGATCGACAGCAAGCGAGAGGCGATCGCCGATTTTCTCGGGCGTTTGAAGCAGGCACGGGCCTGGGTTGACAACCATACCGACGAATACGCCGATCTGTGGGCGAAGAAGGCCAATCTCGATCAGCAGGTTTCCCGGCACTGGCTGCGCCAGGCGCACATGACCGTCGGGCCGGTGGATCAGCAAGCCGCGACGGACCTGCAAAGCACCGCAGACTTCCTGTTCAAGGTCAAAGCGCTGCCGACACCGTTGGCGACTGCGGGGATCATCGACAACTCTTTCCAACAAGCGTTTGCGCGCTGAACGAGCGTCGGAACCAAACCCTGTGTACCTTATCCAACCTCGGCTCGTAGCGCCGGGCACAAGGATGGATGAGGGCGAGGGAGTTTTGCCAGTCGACAACCTGACCACAGTGGTCGAAAGCAAGGCAAAACATGACCTCCGGATTCAAACTTGTGTGGGCCGCGGTGATTGCCCTAGGGCTGGCCGGCTGCATCGCCGCGCCCATCGAAATGACCGCGCAAACCGAAACACGCCTCAAGGCCCAGGCGCCCGTGCGCTTCCTGCTGACGTTCGATGACGGCCCCAGTGCGTCGAGTTTCTGGAACCCATCGGCGACCGTGCTCGACAGCCTCAAGGACAATCCGCTGCAACCCGGCATCAAAGCGGTGTTTTTCGTCCAGACCCGCGCCCCCCGCGCCGGCAACAGCGACATTGGCCGCGGTATCATGCGTCGCGAATACGCAGAAGGGCATATCCTCGGTTTTCACACCGCCACGCATTGGCACACCAACCATCGCTCGCTCGATCCGCAAGAACTCGAAGAATCGCTGACTCACGGCACGGCTGATATCGCGGCGATCACCGGGGCGCCGCCGACATTGCTGCGCCCGCCATTCTGGAATTATGACAAGCGCACGTTTGCCGCTTATCAGCAGCATGGCTTACACGTTTTACTCACGGATATAAGCGCCAATGACGGCAAAATCTGGGGATTCAATGCCAGCCCACGTCGCCGGGCAAACATGCTGCGGCAACTGTCGGTCGTGCGGGAAGAGGTGGCGCTGGGTAAGTTTCCGACGGTCGATGGCGTGATTCCGGTGGTGGTGACCTTTCATGACCTCAACCGTTACACCGCGCGGCATGCGTGCGAATACCTGCAGATCCTGCTCGACAGCGCCGCAGCGACGGGGGTGAGATTGGCGGACAAGCCGTTCTATGATGATCACGCTGCCCTGGAGAAAGCCGCGCTGGCGCGAACGGTTCAGCAAAGTTCGGAAGCGGTGGAGCTGCCCGGCATCTGGAACTGGATCTGGAATCACGACGCTGAATGAAGAGGTAAATGAAAGTTGTGATCCAGTTGGCATTTTTGTATCGAGCACGACACATATTGCTCATCTATGCTCAACGGATCGATCGATTTACCGCCTGCGAGGCGTCCGCCCATGCTTGCGATCACTGACATTTGCCGCATCGTCGAGTCCGGCTTTCCTGCGCTCAAATGTGACTGCACGCCATCAGCACAGGGGCTTTTGCAGATCAAGGTGTATGAGCCGGAAAGTGGCCGGGTGGACTTACTGCTCAATGGCGTTTCCCCGGAGCACCTCGTCACCATCCGTGACATTTCCAACTTCATCGGCGAGTTGCGCACCGAAATGACGGCGGGGCGCCGAGCCTTCGCGGGCTGAGCCCCTATAAGCGGCGCTGGAAAGCCTGCACGATGCGCAGCGTCGCCTCGCTGGTGTTGAGATTCTGCACCGCGTCCAGCGGGTGCCAGATGCAATCAATGATTTCATTCTGCGGGCGCACCTCATCGATGTTCAGCACTGAAGCTTCGTAGACGTGATGCCTTGTGCTGCCGGTTTGCAGTTCCATCAAATACAGCACATCGTCGGCGTCCAGCCCGGTTTCCTCCTGCAATTCGCGCACAGCCGCATGGGCTCGGGTTTCCCCTGGCTCGACTTTGCCGCCGGGCAAAGTCCAGCGACAGTGGGGTTTGCGCACCAGGAGAATGTGGCGATCCTGTTCGCAAATGACGGTGGCACGTATTTTCATCTGTTACCTGTTTACTGCTTGTCACGAAAATGTAATGAAACTGCAATATTCGAGCCGCGCCCGGATTTAAAGGTTCCCGTTGAGTTTAGGAGCGCTTGACTGAGCGAAAAGTGCCGGCACTTTGACTTGTTGCGTTGGCGACACCCGGTTGGCATCCGATTTGGATCCGGGTGTAAGGTTAGAACGTGAAGCTGAATCCACCGTTAGCAAAAAGGAGGTGCCCATGAGCATTCCGATGCTGAACAAGATGCACATGAACGGGTATGACGTGCTCAGCGTAAATAACGGCCCATGGCGGGTTTGCACCCAGGGCGATCGTCTGGCCTCGTTTGCCAGCAAAGAGGAAGCGCTGGCGTATGCCGCAGCACTGCCTGGCTACAAAAAACGCCCGACACGCGCGCAAAGTCACAAAACAAGCTGATTGGCGGTAAAAAAACAGCCCCGGTATAGACCGGGGCTGTTTGTTTGGGGTCGGGTGGAGCTCGGGATCAGTGCACTTTGGTTCGACTGATGGCGCGTGCTTTCACTTCTTTGGCGTAAAGCTGCAAGCGTTCTTCATCGCTTTGCAGTACTTCGCAGGATCTCAATACAGTCTGCGCATCCGCTTCATTGCCGGACTTGCGCAACTGTTCAGCAATACGTTTAAGGTCGACTGCCGACCATCTCAGGTCCGATGCGACACTTTGCAGGTCGCGTTGAAGTTCGTGTTCGTATTCATTGAGCCGCATGATCACCTCCAGAACGTTCTCGGTAGAAAATAGTAGTCGCATTTTCCGCCAGCGTTGCAAGGCTTGCCTGTCGTTGGGCTGAGCGGTTGTGAAAAATTGTCCAAAGTTTCGCAAAGACGCTGTGCCACGATGGATGTACACCCGGTTACACGTTACATTCGCTTTTTTTCAGAGCAGGGAAACACCATGCGGATGTGGATCGGGAGTTTGGCGTTGGTCATGTTGGCAGGGTGCTCGTTGCCGGCGTCACTGGTGCCGGGTGAGCCGAATGTCAGCAAGATCAGTGGCAAGGCCCCCAAAGACTATGCCGCGTGTGTATTACCGTTGTGGCAGCAAGACGTTGCCAAGACTACGCAAACGTCGATCTCCAACGGTTATCGCATCACCGCGCCGAGCGTCATTACCGCTGACGAGATTCTCGACATCGTCAAATACAAGGACGGCAGCCGGGTGTCCTTGTACCAGGGGCCACCGTGGGCCAAGTCGGGTTCGTTGCGCAAATCGGTGCGCGACTGCCTGTAACGACTGTTTTCAGGTGCAAAAAAAGCAGAAGCCGGGTCAACGGCTTCTGCTTTTTTTTCGACTTTTTGACACGAGGCCGTCAGTCTGAAATGTCGGTGAGCGGGATGCTGCCAACGTTGCCCTTTTTCTCTCGTCGATCCTGAATCCAGTCTTCCACTTGCTGGCCGAACTGCGCCGGCGCCTTGCGCCCGACCTTGCGCGCAATGTCGAGGATGGTCTGTTGGGCGAGGGCTTCTTCCATGCGCTTTTGCGCGGTCATCATCGCGGCATGGATCGAACAGGTGCCCTCGATTGCCCATTCCGGCGGATTGCCTTCAAACAGGGCGCAACGCCCGCGGATGTCGCGGCATTCGAAAATATTCTTGCGCCCGTCGATGGCGTTGACGATATCCAGCAAGGTGATTTCATCCGCCGGCCGCGCCAGGCTGAAGCCGCCGCGCACGCCTTCACTGGCTACCACCAGTTTGGCCTTGGCCAGTTTGGTGAAAATCTTCGCCAGATACTCCACTGGCACGCCCTGCAATTCGGCGAGATCACGCACGCTGGCCTCGCGGCTGTCACCGCCGTTGCCAACCAGAAAGGCCAGGCAATGAATACCGTATTCGAGGCCTGCACTGTAAAGAGACATAGATAAGTCCGACTTGATTTGTCGTAAATACTAGCAGCCCGAGCGGCGACCGGCAATCCGCTGGATTGGCCAGATTTAGCGTTTTCCGGGCTTTCAACCCATGTATTTGAGGTTTTTCTGTTAAATGTGAGCGTTTAAGTATCGGTTAATTAGATTAAACCAATCGAATAATCTGACTTGTTGGTGTTATATCCGACCAATATAGTCGGCGCTATCGGAGTGAAAGCAAACACCTCCGGACCTATTCATGACGCCACTTTTCAAGGGCACGGCTTTTCTGGAGATTCACAAATGAAGCAGCAGATTCTGGTCGTCGGCGCAGGTTTTGGCGGTATGTGGTCGGCATTGAGCGCGACACGTCTGGTCGATATTCATGGCCGTGACGATGTTCAAATCAGCGTGCTCGCACCCCAGGCGGAACTGCGTGTGCGCCCACGTTTCTACGAGCCGAACGCTCATCAACTGGCAGCACCGCTGCACGAACTGTTCGAAGCGGTCGGCGTTCACTTCATCAAAGGAGCGGCCGAGACCATCGACGTGGCGGCCAAAACTGTCGGTTACACCGATGCCTCCGGCAGCAAAAAAACCTTCCACTTCGACAAGCTGGTGTTGGCCAGTGGCAGTGGTCTGGTTCAGTCCGCCACGCCGGGCGTCGCGCAGCATGCTTTTGACGTTGATCAGATCGAGGCAGCAATCCGCCTGGAAACGCATCTGAAATCACTGAAAGACCTGCCTGAGAGTCCGGCACGCAATACCGTGGTCGTCGCTGGTGGCGGCTTCACCGGGATTGAAACCGCGACCGAAATGCCAGGGCGTCTGCGCGAAATTCTCGGTGAGCAGGCCGATCTCAAGGTGATCATCGTTGATCGCGGGCAGAAGATCGGCATTTCGATGGGCGAAGAAATCAGCCAGTCGATCATCGAGGCCAGTGCAGAACTGGGCGTCGAATGGCGTTTGGGTGTCTCGGTGCAGTCGGTCGATGCCAGTGGCGTGACACTGTCTGACGGCCAGCTCATCGAGGCGAAAACGGTGGTCTGGACGACCGGCGTGCGCGCCAGTTCGTTGACCGAGCAGATTCCGGCCGAGCGCGACAAGCAGGGTCGCCTGCACGTCGACGCCCACCTGAAAGTAATCGGCCAGGACGACATCTTTGCCACGGGTGATGTGGCTTACGCGGCCACCGACGATATCGGCAACTATGCACTGATGACCTGCCAGCACGCGATTTCGCTGGGGCGGCACGCCGGTAACAACGTTGCTGCGCAACTGCTCGGGGTCGAGCCGACACCGTACAGCCAGCCGAAGTACGTGACCTGCCTGGACCTCGGTGCCTGGGGCGCGGTGTACACCGAGGGCTGGGATCGTCAGGTGAAACTGGTCAAGCAGGAAGGCAAAACCTTGAAGACCCAGATCAATACGCAGTGGATCTATCCGCCGGCGGCTGATCGCGTGAGTGCGCTGGCAGCGGCGGATCCGATGATTCCTGTGGTCGCCTGAGCCACGGCAGAGAAGGGCGCGGATCTGATGCGCTGGAGGCGGTTCGCAATGCGCTGTGACAGTTGCTGGCAGAGGGTTTTTTCTGCAACGACTAGGCTTTTGAGTGCCAGCCCCAGGAGGGGCTGGCATTTTTGTTTGTTGGCTGTTTCAAGGAGCTTGGATCATGGATGATCTGGTGAAAGATGTTATTCCGCTGTTGCAGTATTTGATTCCCGGGTTTTTATCGACGTGGATTTTTTATTCACTTACAGCGTTCAGGCGGCCTGATACGTTTGGCCAGATCGTGCAGGCGCTGATTTTCACGTTCGTCATTCAAGGGGCGGTACTGGGGATTGGCGTGCTGTGTCTGTGGGTAGGCAGCCAAGGATTTTCCTTGGGCCAATGGAATGCCAAAACCGAAACAGGGTGGGCATTTGTTGTTTCACTGTCACTTGGACTGTTTTTCTGCCGCATAGTCTCCAGCGACAAATTGCATGGATGGTTACGTACTAGAAATCTGACGAAACAATCTTCCTACCCCAGTGAATGGTTCAGTTCTTTCGCCCAGTATCATCGCCTGGTCACTCTGCATTTGACTGATGACAGGCGCCTGTTTGGCTGGCCTGCGCAGTGGCCTCCGGAGTCTGCCAATGGCCAATTCGTGATGCAGAATCCGCGATGGCTGAAAAGCGATGGCACAGTGGTGCCTTCCGGGGCCGAATTTTTGCTGATAGATTCCGCGAAGGTTCAGTGGGTTGAGTTCAGCCCGTTATAAGAGGTTACGTCATGACCGCCAGAGCATCTCAACCCATGCCACCAAACGTGGCGCGTCTTTTCGCAGGCCCGGACGGCAAGCCTTCGCCGAATCTCAAAGGCCCCAGTGCGCCACCTCCGGCACCAAAACGCTAAATAACCCTTTCAGCCCCAACCTTCCTTCACCGCCCGGCGAATCGCCTCCAGCAACATCGCGAACGCCGGGTTGTCGTTGTTCTCCCGCCAGATCAGGTGCAGTTCGCTCTGCACCCCTTCACCCAGATCGATCTCGCGAAACACCACATTCCGGAACACCACACTGGTGGCGCAGCGCGGCACCAGTGCCAGGCCCATGCCGGCGTTGACCAGCGCCAGAATCGTCAGCGACGACCCCAACCACTGCACATAATCCGGCGCGACCCGGGCTGAGCGCAGCATGCCGGTCAGCAGTTCGTTGAATGGCGGATAGGCAGCGTGGGAGTACATCAGGAACGGCTGTTTATCCAGATCACCCACTGATACTTCAAGCGCAGTCGCCAGTGGATGATTGCTCGGCACTGCCAGCACAAACGGTTCACGCACCAGGCATTCGGTGGCGTAGCCCGGCTCCAGCAACGGAGCGCGGGCGATGCCCAGATCGATGCGTCGCGCGCGCAGTGCTTCGTGCTGCTGGTAGGTGTTCATCTCCGAGAGATCGATTTTCACCTGCGGCTGTTTCAGCCGGGCTTCGGCGATGACCTTGGGCAAAAATTCATACACCGCGCTGCCGACAAAGCTGATGTTCACCGAACCGATATCGCCCTCGGCAAACCGTCGGGCGGTGACGGCGGCTTGCTGGGCGCGCTCGAGCAGGTTCTGTGCTTCGATGAAGAAAGCCCGGCCTGCCGCCGTGAGCGCGACGCTGCGCGTGCTGCGGGTAAACAGTTCGACGCCGAGGTGATGCTCCAGCAACTGGATCTGCCGGCTCAGCGGTGGCTGGGTCATGTTCAGTCGCTCGGCGGCGCGGCGAAAGTTCAGTTCCGTGGCGACGGTGGTGAAGCAGCGGAGTTGGGTGAGCTCGAACATTGATCTAATCCAGGTATCAATCGAATGCCAAGTTAGATTAGACGGGATCAATGATCGCCGTCCATGATCGACTCCATCGCTTCACGCCATCCCTAAAAAAACAAGATCGGGAGTCGCCTCTTGAAAACCCTGCAGAGTTCGCCGGATGTCACGGTACTCGCCCGTGCCGCCGCCAAGGTCAAGCGCCATGTGCTGCCGCTGTTCGTGGTGATGTTCATCGTCAACTACATCGATCGGGTCAATATCGGTTTCGTGCGCAGCCACCTGGAAACCGATCTGGGCATCGGCGCTGCGGCCTATGGGCTTGGCGCCGGGCTGTTTTTCGTGGGCTACGCACTGTTCGAAGTGCCGTCCAACATGCTGCTGCAACGCTACGGCGCGCGGGTCTGGCTGACGCGGATCATGTTCACCTGGGGTGCCGCCGCCATGGCCATGGCGTTCGTCAAAGGTGAAACCAGTTTCTACGTGCTGCGCTTTATTCTCGGTGCGGCGGAGGCGGGGTTCTTTCCGGGGATCATTTATTACTTCACCCAATGGCTGCCGGCCTCTGAGCGCGGCAAGACCATGGCGGTATTTCTCAGTGGTTCGGCGATTGCCTCGGTGATCTCCGGCCCGGTGTCCGGTGCGCTTCTGCACATCAGCGGGCTGGGCCTGCATGGCTGGCAGTGGATGTTCCTGATCGAGGGTGCGGCATCCGTGGTGCTCTGTGGGTTTGTGTGGTTCTGGCTGCAATCGCATCCGCGTCAGGCCAAATGGTTGAGCGAAGAGGAGCGTGAAGCGCTGGTCGCGGCGATTGCCGAAGAGCAGCGAGCCCGTGAAGCGGTGCAAGAGGCCAAGCCGTCGATGTTCAAACTGTTGGCGGATCGGCAGATCGCGCTGTTCTGTTTCATCTATTTCTCCATCGCCCTGACCATTTACGGCGCGACGTTCTGGCTGCCGAGCATGATCAAGAAGATGGGCAACCTCGGCGACTTTCAGGTCGGCCTGCTCAACTCGATCCCGTGGATTATCTCGATTGTCGCCATGTACGGCTTCGCGGCGATGGCCGGCAAGTGGAAGTTCCAGCAAGCCTGGGTCGCCCTGACGCTGGTGATCGCGGCGATCGGCATGTTCATGTCGACCACCGGCGGACCTATCTTCGCCTTCGTCGCGATCTGTTTCGCGGCCATCGGTTTCAAGGCGGCGTCGGCGCTGTTCTGGCCGATTCCGCAGAGCTATCTGGATGCGCGCATCGCCGCTGCGGTGATCGCATTGATCAACTCGATCGGCAACCTCGGCGGCTTCGTGGCGCCCACCGCGTTCGGCTTTCTCGAGCAAACCACCGGCTCCATCGAGGGCGGTCTGTATGGCCTGGCCGCGACGTCGCTGATCGCTGCGGTGGTGATCTTTTTTGCCCGCACGGCGCCCGGCGCAAAAGGTAAAAACCTTGCAAAGCCGCATGACGGGGCCGCCGTTGTCGTGACGGCCAGCCCGGCCGCGAGCCATTGAATTGATTGTTGATCTGTCAGGAGCGTTACCTTGAAAATCACCCGCGTAACCGTGACCCCGATTGCCTTCCGTGATCCGCCGTTGCTCAACGCCAGCGGCATCCACGAACCCTTCGCCCTGCGTTCGATCATCGAGATCGAAAGCGACAACGGCTACATCGGCCTCGGCGAAAGCTACGGCGACGCCCCGGCGCTGGCGATCCAGCAGCAGTTGCAGTCGCAGCTGATCGGCCTCGATCCATTCAACCTCAACCAGTTGCGCGCCATCGTGCAGGCCACCGTCGCGGCCAACAAACCGGCCAGTGTTGCCGGTGCCGAGTTGGCACCCGGTTCCCACGCGAGCAAAGCGGTGAGCAACGCCTATTCGGCGTTCGAAGTGGCCTTTCTCGATTTGCAGGCGCATTACCTGAACGTGCCATTGGTGGACCTGCTCGGCGGCGCCATACGCGATGAGGTGCCGTTCAGTGCCTATCTGTTCTTCAAGTATGCGCAGCACGTCGATTCGCCGTACAAGCCGGACAACTGGGGCGAAGCGCTCAGCGAGCAGCAGATCGTTGCGCAGGCTGCACGGATGATCGAGGCGTACGGTTTCAAAAGCATCAAGCTCAAGGCCGGTACATTGCCGCCGGAGCATGAAGTGGCGTGCATTAAGGCGCTGAAAAAAGCTTTTCCCGGTTATCCGTTGCGCATCGATCCGAACGGCAATTGGTCACTGGAAACCTCTATTCGCATGGCCGAGTTGCTCGGTGATGATCTGCAGTATTACGAAGACCCGACCCCGGGCCTCGACGGCATGGCCGAATTGCACAAGCGCACGGGCCTGCCGCTGGCGACCAATATGGTGGTCACCGATTTCGAAGAATTCCGCAGAAGTGTCGAGCAGAACAGCGTGCAGATCGTCCTCGCCGACCATCATTATTGGGGCGGCCTGCGCGACACGCAGACGCTGGCGAAGATGTGCGATGTGTTCGGTGTTGGCGTGTCGATGCATTCCAATTCGCACCTGGGCATCAGCCTGATGGCGATGGCGCATGTGGCGGCGGCCGTGCCGAATCTGGATTACGCCTGCGACACGCATTACCCGTGGCAGGAGTCGGATGAAGAAGTCATCAAGGGCGGCAAGCTGCCGATTGTCGACGGCTGCGTGAAAATCACGCGAGCGCCGGGGCTTGGGCTGGAACTGGATCACGCGCAGTTGGGCAAGCTGCATGATCAGTACCTGACGTGCGGGATTCGTCAGCGTGACGATGTGCGGCAGATGCAACGCTATAAGCCGGACTGGAAGGCGGTCAAACCGAGGTTTTGATAGCGTCAGGACTGGCCTCATCGCGGGCAAGCCCGCTCCCACAGGTTATCGTGTCGATTGCAAACTCTGTATTCAACGAAGAACCCTGTGGGAGCGGGCTTGCCCGCGATGAGGTTCTCCAGTCAGAGTGTCTTTACCAGCCAATCCCGAAACGCTTTCAGCGATGGCAGATTTTCATTGCGCGGCGGATACACCAGGTAATAGCTGCGTCGGCTGGTAATCGCTTCCCCGAGTTGCAGCAGATCACCATTCAATAACTCATCCTCCACCAAAATCCGCGGCACCAACCCCACCCCGATATTCGCCCGTACTGCCTGAATCAAGTGCGAGGTCATCTCAAAACTCGGGCCGATGCGCATGCTGCGGTGGGGCAGGCCGTGATGACTGAACCATTCCGCCCATGCCTGCGCATTGCTGCTGACGTTTAGCAGCAGTTGCCCGGCGATCCGCTGTTCGGCGTCATCGCGCTCGGCAGCCGACAGTTGCGCGCTGGCGATCACCACCAGCTCTTCGGTGTGCAGGGGCAGAGCGGTCAGCCCCGGCCATTCTCCGCTGCCGACGCAAATCGCCGCATCGATTTCGCTGGTATCAAAGTCGATCGCTTCGATACGCGAATGCAAATGCACGGTCATGCCTGGGTGGGCGTTATAGAAATCCTTGAGTCGCGGCAGCAGCCACTTCGAGCCGAAGGTCGGCAGCGTCGCCAGGCGCAAACTGTGAACGCCGGAACCAAACGCCATCGCCTGCAATGTCGCGCTGCGAATTTGCCCCAACGCCTCTGCCAGCTCGCGCTGATACATGCGCCCGACGTCGGTGAGCACCACTTGCCGGCCTTCACGAGTGAACAAGCGCATGCCGAGCATTTTCTCGAGAATCTGCACTTGCCGGCTGACCGCGCTTTGCGTCAGCGACAGTTCATGCGCCGCGCGGGTGTAGCTTTCATGGCGTGCGGCAGCCTCGAACGCCAGCAATAACGACATCGACGGTGTGAGCGTGCGCGGATTCATTCGTAAAAGTCATCAATAGCGGGTCGAATTTACGGTTGTCCCAAGGTCGTTCAGCAATGAACATGGGCACCATTAGATGGCGCAGCCTGACGCAATCATTCATTGCGTACAACTGTTCAGCGCCACATAGCCCGATGTTGACCGAGATTTCCTGACCGATGATTGCCCAGCTGTCCCCCGCCAAAGCCCTGGCCGCCGATTACCAACAGTTCCTGAATGCGCTGAAGAACAGCGGTTTTCGCGGTGAAGTCAGCGCCGATTACGCCAGCCGCGTGGTGCTGGCGACCGACAACTCGATCTATCAGCGCTTGCCGCAAGCGGCGGTGTTTCCGATGGACGCCGATGACGTCGCGCGGGTGGCGCGACTGATCGCCGAGCCGGCCTATCAACACGTGGTGATCACCCCGCGCGGCGGCGGCACCGGTACCAATGGCCAATCGTTGACCGATGGCATCGTCGTCGACCTGTCGCGGCACATGAACCGCATCCTCGAAATCAACGTCGAGGAGCGCTGGGTGCGCGTGCAGGCCGGGGTGGTCAAGGATCAGCTCAACGCCGCACTGAAATCTGCCGGGCTGTTCTTCGCCCCTGAGCTGTCGACCTCCAACCGCGCCACCGTCGGCGGCATGATCAACACCGATGCCAGCGGGCAGGGCAGTTGCACCTACGGCAAGACCCGCGACCATGTGCTTGAACTCGACATGGTCTTGCGCGGTGGCGAGCGTTTGCACGGTCAGCCGCTGGAAGAGCGCGAACTGCAAGCGCTTTGCGCCCGCACGGATCGCGTCGGCGAAGTCTATCGCTGTGCTCGGCAGATCATTGATGAGCAGGGTGAGCTGATCAAAGAACGCTTCCCCGATCTCAATCGTTGCCTGACCGGTTATGACCTCGCGCACCTGCGTGAAGCGGACAACCGTTTCAACCTCAACAGCGTGCTGTGCGGCGCCGAAGGCTCGCTGGGTTTCGTGGTCGAGGCACGCCTGAATGTGCTGCCGATCCCTACGCACACGATGCTGGTGAACATCCGCTACGCCGGGTTCATGGACGCCTTGCGCGATGCGCGTGCGTTGATGGCGCTCAAGCCGTTATCGATCGAAACCGTCGACTCGAAAGTCTTGCTGCTGGCGATGCAGGACATCGTCTGGCACGGTGTCGCCGAATACTTCCCGGCGAGCGCCGAGCGGCCGACTCTGGGCATCAATCTGGTCGAGTTCTGTGGTGACGATCCGGAAGAGTTGCAACGGCGGGTCGAGGCGTTTGTCGAGCACTTGGGCAGCGACCGCACGGTCGAGCGTCTGGGCCACACACTGGCGGTCGGCCACGCGGCGGTAAACAAGGTCTACGGCATGCGCAAACGGGCGGTGGGCTTGCTCGGCAACGTCGCCGGTGAAGCGCGGCCGCAGCCGTTTGTCGAAGACACGGCGGTGCCGCCGCAGCATCTGGCCGAGTACATCGCCGAATTGCGCGACCTGCTCGACAGCCACGGTTTGCAGTACGGCATGTTCGGTCACGTCGATGCGGGCGTGCTGCACGTGCGGCCGATTCTCGACATGAAAGACCCGCAGCAAGCCGCGCTGGTGCGTCCGGTGTCCGATGGCGTCGCGGCGCTGACCCAGCGTTACGGCGGTCTGCTGTGGGGCGAGCACGGCAAAGGTCTGCGTTCGGAATACGCGCCGGCATTTTTCGGTGAACTCTATCCGGCGCTGCAAGCACTGAAAGCGGCGTTCGACCCGTTCAACCAATTCAACCCCGGCAAGATTGCCACCCCGGCCAATACCGATGCGGCGTTGCTGAAGATCGACGAAGTGACCCTGCGCGGTGAACTCGATCGGCAGATCGACGAAAAGGTCTGGCAGGACTACGGCGCGGCCATGCACTGCAACGGCAACGGCGCCTGCTACAACTTCGACCCGGATGATGCGATGTGCCCGTCATGGAAGGCCACCCGCGAGCGTTCGCAGTCGCCGAAGGGGCGCGCGTCGTTGATCCGCGAGTGGCTGCGTTTGCAGGGCGAGGCGGGCGTCGATGTGTTGTCTGATGCCATGCGCAAACCGGCGTTTTTCAGCACGCTGTGGCAGCGCTGGCGCAACACGCGTCAGCAGTCCGAAGATTTCTCTCATGAGGTTTACGACGCCATGGCCGGTTGCCTGGCGTGCAAGTCCTGCGCGGGGCAGTGCCCGGTGAAGGTCAATGTGCCGGAGTTTCGTTCACGCTTTCTTGAGCTGTATCACGGCCGCTATCTGCGTCCGGCGCGGGATTATCTGATCGCCTCGCTGGAGTACAGCATTCCCTACATGGCGCGAATTGCGGCGCTGTACAACGGCATGATGGGCGCTGCGTGGGTGCGTGGTCTGCTAGAGCGTGTCGGCGGCATGGTCGATGTGCCGTTGCTCAGTCGTTTTGATTTTCATGCCGCCATGCGTCGCTGGCAAGTGCAACCGGCCACGGTCTCGACCTTGTCCGCACTGACCGAGGCGCAACGTGAACGCAGTGTGGTGATCGTCCAGGATGCGTTCACGCGTTACTTCGAAGCGCCGCTGCTGGCCGACCTGGTCGAGCTGATTTCGCGTCTTGGTTATCAGGTTTATCTGGCACCGTTCAGCGCCAATGGCAAGCCGTTGCACGTGCAGGGTTTCCTGTCGGCGTTCAATCGCGCGGCGTTGCGCAATGCGCGGCAGTTGCGTGAGCTTGCAGATATTGGCGTGCCGCTGCTGGGCCTTGATCCGGCCATGACCCTGGTCTATCGCCAGGAATATTTGAAAGTACCCGGCATGCAACAATGCCCGGACGTGGCGCTGGTGCAGGAGTGGCTGCTCAAGGTCATGCCGGAGCAAGCGCCTCAGGATCAACGCGAAGAATTCCGACTGCTCGCCCACTGCACCGAAAAAACCAACGCACCGGCCGCGACCCGCCAGTGGGAGCAGGTGTTCGAGCGTGCCGGTTTGCAACTGGCGACGCAGGCCACGGGGTGCTGCGGCATGTCCGGCACCTATGGCCACGAGGCGCGCAACCGTGAAACCTCAGCGGTGATTTACCAGCAGTCGTGGGCGCGTCAGGTCGATGCGCCGGCAGAGAAGAGCGAAGCACTGGCCACCGGTTATTCTTGCCGCAGCCAGGTCAAACGCCAGTCGGATCAGGCACTGCGCCACCCGTTGCAGGTACTGCTTGAGGTTCAACGTCGCTGAGGTCGTTGCCCGTGTCCTTGTCCCAGATCAGGCGCGGATCAAAGCTCATCGCCGCAAGCATGGTGAACACCACGACCAGGCCAAAAAACAGAATGCCCGGTCGTGGCTCGATATCGCCCAGCGCCTGGAATTTCACCAGCGCCGCGACCAGCGCCACCACCAGCACGTCGAGCATTGACCAATAGCCGATCAGCTCGACGAAGCGGTACAGTTTCGAACGCTCTTTGCGCGCCCAGGCGCTGTCGCGTTGCACGGTGGTCAGCAGCAGGGTCAGGGCAACAAACTTGATCCCCGGCACGGCAATACTGGCGATGAAGATGATCAGCGCAATGTCCCACGCCCCCGCTTCCCAGAACTCCAGCACGCCGCTCATGATCGTGCTGTCGGCGCCGCTGCCGAGCATGGTGGTGTTCATCACTGGCAAGAGATTGGCCGGCACGTAAAACGCCAGCGCGGCGAGCATGTAGGCCCAGGTGCGCGTCAACGAATTGGTCTTGTGCCGATGCAGCGGCGCGTCGCAGCGCGGACATTCATGCGGCTCGTTGGTCATGTCGCAAGCCAGCCCGCAGCTGTGACACAGGCACAGATTGAGTTCGCTGGCGGTCGGTGGTCGCTTCATAGAATGTCCCAGAGGTCACGGATGTCGCGACCGGCAATGCGGATCATCATCAGGCTCAGTACCGCCAGCGCGAACAGGCCGATGCCGGGCAACACGTCGAGCAAGCCGGCGAGTTTGAACACCGCGACCATGGCGCCGAGCAAACACACCTCAAGCATGCTCCACGGCCGCAGCGTTTCCAGCCAGCGCATGCACAGCTTGAAACCCGGCGCGCGCTGTCCGCCGAGGGCGAAGCCCAGCACCCAAATCAACAATACGAGCTGAAATGCTGGGGCAATGATGATGGCAATGGCCGCGACCATGGCGATGAAGGTGATCGGCCCCTGACTCAGCGCCAGCACCGAGTCCCACAGCGTCGCGCTGTTTTTTAGGCCTTTCATGCTGATGCTCATCACCGGGTAGAAGTTGGCAAACAGCCACAGCACCGCCGCCGTGAACGTCAGCGCGAGCCGCTGCTCAACGCTCAAACCATTGAAGCGCTGAAGCACGCCACCGCAGCGTACGCACGAGGTTTTCTGGTGTTTGCCGAGCACGGCTTTTTCATACACGCAGTCGCAGTGCTCGCAGATGATCAGGTGTTCGGTGTTGACCATGGACAACGCTCGACAGCAAAGACCTGATCACTATAGACGCTCCCTTGTAGGAGCTGCCGCAGGCTGCGATCTTTTGATGTTGTTTTTTAAAAGACAAGATCAACAGATCGCAGC
>NZ_AKJD01000169.1 GCF_000282515.1 Pseudomonas sp. GM80 | reverse complement strand
GATCTTTTGATCTTGATCTTAAAAAACAGGATCAAAAGATCGTCCGATCGCGGCCCGAGCCTTCGGCAGCTCCTACAGGGGGAGTGTTGTTTCGGTCAGACGTATTGCGCGGCGGCGTAGCCGGAGGCCCAGGCCCACTGGAAGTTGAAGCCGCCCAGGTGGCCGGTGACGTCGAGCACTTCGCCAATGAAATACAAGCCAGGGCTTTTCAGCGATTCCATGGTCTTGGACGACACTTCTCGGGTATCGACGCCACCGAGTGTTACCTCTGCAGTGCGATAGCCTTCCGTGCCCGCCGGCACGACTTTCCAGCTGCCCAGCTTCTCGGCGATTTCCGCCAGCTCTGCGTGGGTGTACTGCTTCATCGGCTTGGAGACAAACCAGTTATCCGCCAGCAGATTGGCCATCTTCTTGGTGAAAATCTCACCGAGCAGAGTTTTCAATTCACTGTTCGGACGCTCGGCCACTTGCTGTTGCAGCCAGCTCGCCGCGTCGTGATCCGGCAGCAGGTTGATCTCCACTGTATCGCCCGATTCCCAGAACGACGAGATCTGCAAAATCGCCGGGCCGCTGAGGCCGCGGTGAGTGAACAGGATGTTCTCGCGAAAGCTCTGATCGTTGCAGATGACCAGACAATCCACCGACGTCCCGGACAGCTCGGTGCACAATTCCTTGAGCTGATCGGTGATGGTGAACGGCACCAGGCCGGCGCGGGTCGGCAACAGTTCATGGCCGAACTGCTTGGCCACCTGATAACCAAAACCGGTGGCGCCCAGCGTCGGGATCGACAGGCCGCCGGTAGCGATCACCAGCGACTGGCACTGGACCTGACCGAGGGTGGTGTCGAGCAGGTAACCGCTCTCTACTTTCTCGATGGTCTGGATCGACGTGTCGAGGTGCAACTCGACGCCGGCCTGATCGCACTCGGTGAGGAGCATTTCGAGGATGTCGCTGGATTTGTTATCGCAGAACAACTGGCCGAGTTTTTTCTCGTGGTACGGCACGGCATGTTTGCCGACCATGCCGATGAAATCCCATTGGGTGTAACGCGCCAGTGCGGATTTACAGAAATGCGCATTCTGCGAGAGGAAATTGCTTGGCTCGGTGTACATGTTGGTGAAATTGCAGCGGCCACCGCCCGACATCAGGATTTTCTTGCCGGCCTTGTTCGCATGGTCGAGCAGCAACACCTGACGCCCACGCCCGGCGGCGGTCAGTGCACACATCAACCCAGCGGCGCCAGCGCCAATGATCACGACTTCGGTAGAGCGCAAAACGGTGTCCTCACACAATGATCGTTCCCACGCTCTGCGTGGGAATGCTGCCATGGACGCTCTGCGTCCGTTGTTATGTGACGCGGAGCGTCACGGGATGCATTCCCACGCAGAGCGTGGGAACGATCAGGTCAGAGGATGCGGACGCGCAGCGAGCGGCCCTTGATCTTGCCGTCGTTCAGGCGCTGCAAGGCTTGCATGGCCACGGTACGGTCAACAGCGACGTAAGCCTGGAAGTCAAAGATCGCGATCTTGCCAACCTGCGCACCGGGGATACCGGCATCACCCGTCAGTGCGCCAAGAATGTCGCCCGGACGAACCTTGTCTTTACGGCCAGCACCGATGCACAGCGTGGTCATCGGCGGCTGCAGCGGGGCGAGGCCCTGGGACTTGAGGTTATCGACCTGATCCCAGTTCAGCGGCGATTTTTGCAGTTGCTCGATGGCTTGCGCGCGGTGCGCTTCGCCCGGTGCAACCAGGCTGATCGCGATGCCTTTCTCGCCAGCACGACCGGTACGGCCGACGCGGTGAATGTGGATTTCCGAATCGCGCGCCAGTTCGACGTTGATCACCATGTCCAGCGCATCGATGTCCAGACCACGGGCGGCAACGTCGGTGGCGACCAGTACCGACGTACTGCGGTTGGCGAACATCGCCAGCACCTGATCGCGATCACGCTGTTCGAGATCGCCGTGCAGGCCGACGGCGGAAATGCCTTTGGCGGTCAGGTGATCGACGGTTTCCTGCACTTGCTGCTTGGTGAAGCAGAACGCCACGCACGAAGCAGGGCGGAAGTGGTGGAGGACTTTGGTCACCACGCTCATGCGATCTTCCGGGGAAATCTCGTAGAAGCGCTGCTCGATCTGCGTGTCATCGTGGAACGCTTCGGCTTTCACCGTTTGCGGATCACGCATGAACTTCGACGCCAGTTGCTTGATGCCCACCGGGTACGTCGCGGAGAACAGCAGGGTCTGACGACGCTCCGGAGTCTTGACGATGATGTCTTCGATGGCGTCGTAGAAGCCCATGTCGAGCATGCGATCGGCTTCGTCGAGGATCAGCGTGTTCAGGCCATCGAGGACCAGCGAACCCTTGCGCAGGTGCTGCTGAATGCGCCCCGGGGTGCCGACGATGATATGCGCGCCGTGCTCCAGCGAAGCGATCTGCGGGCCAAACGACACGCCGCCGCACAGGGTCAGGACTTTGATGTTGTCTTCGGCACGGGCCAGACGACGGATTTCCTTGGCGACCTGGTCGGCCAGCTCACGCGTCGGGCAGATCACCAGCGCCTGGCAACCGAAATAACGCGGGTTGATCGGGTTGAGCAGACCGATGCCGAACGCGGCGGTCTTGCCGCTGCCGGTCTTGGCCTGGGCGATGAGGTCCATCCCCTTGAGGATCACCGGCAAGCTCTGCGCCTGGATCGGCGTCATCTGGGCATAACCGAGGGATTCGAGGTTAGCCAGCATGGCGGCGGACAGCGGCAGAGTATTAAAAGCGGTGGCGATGGTGGTCACGGGACTGGCCTGCAAAACAAAATGTCGCGCAGTGTAGCAGCCCCGTGCCACTTTCCTCGAAAGTTCTGGACGAACAGCGAGTGAATTTGAGCCTAGGCTTTCCTGACTACAAATAAACCTGTGGCGAGGGGATTTATCTGTGGCGAGGGGATTTATCCCCGTTGGGGTGCGCAGCACCCCCTATACCCGCCACCTCGGTATATCAGACCCATCGCATTCAACCTTTTGGGGCTGCTGCGCAACCCAACGGGGATAAATCCCCTCGCCACAAAAGCCACCATGGCAAATTAATGTTCGATGTGTTCTTCCGGACGCTTGGCGCGGCGGCCGTCTTCTTTCGACAGTTGCGAGAAGATCGTCGCCGCGAGCATCGCCATGATCCCGACGGTGACGAAGGTCAGTTGGAAGGCACCGAGCACAGTCTCCACACCATCATTACCGACCTCCGCCGTAAACCCGCCAAGCAACGCACCGGCGCACGCCACGCCCAGACTCAACGACAACTGCGCGACCACCGACAGCAAGCTGTTGCCGCTGCTGGCGCTGGCGTCATCCAGATCGATCAACGTCACCGTGTTCATCGCCGTAAATTGCAGCGAGTTGATCGCGCCAAGCACCGCCAGCAGACACAACAGCAACCAGTACGGAGTCTGTTCGCTGACCAGCCCCATGCTCGCCAACATGATCCCCAGCGCCAGCGTGTTGCCGGTGAGGACGATGCGGTAACCAAGCCGCTCAATCAGCGGTCGCGCCACCCACTTGGCGATCATCGCCGCAGCCGCCAGTGGCAGCATGCTCATCCCCGCTTGCGACGGTGAATAACCCAGCGCCACTTGCAGCAGCAACGGCACCAGAAACGGCAACGCGCCGCTGCCCAGACGCGCAAACAGGTTGCCAAGAATGCCGACGGCAAAGGTGCGGGTCTTGAACAGCGACGGCGCAAACAGCGGGTTTTCGATGTGCCCGGCGCGCAACCAGTATGCCGCCAGACAGGCCATGCCGCCGAACAGCAGCAACATCACCCGCAGGTGCGGCAAGTGCAGTTCGCCGAGGCCTTCCATGGCGATGGTGATGAGGATCATCGCCGCGCCGAACAGCAGGAAACCCAAACTATCGAAGCGAGTACGCTCGGTGCCGCGCAGGTCGGGGATGAACTTCCACACCGCATAGCAACCGATGACGCCGACCGGCAGGTTGATCAGGAAGATCCAGTGCCACGTCAGGTATTCGACCATCCAGCCGCCCATGGTCGGGCCGATCAACGGGCCGAGCAGACCGGGAATGGTGATGAAGCCCATGATCCGCACCAGTTCGGATCGCGGATAAGCACGCAACACCACCAGGCGCCCGACCGGCAACATCAGCGCACCGCCCAGGCCCTGAATCACTCGGGCGCCGATCAGCATGCTCAGGCTGCTCGACAGCGCGCAAAGCAAAGAGCCGAAGCTGAACAGCAGGATCGCGCCGAAGAAGATTTTCTTGGTGCCGAAGCGGTCGGCGATCCAGCCTGAGGCGGGGATCAGCAATGCCACGGTGAGCATGTAGGCAATGATCACACCCTGCATGCGCAACGGATCCTCGGCGAGATCGCGGGCCATGGCGGGCAGGGCGGTGTTGAGAATGGTGCCGTCGAGGGACTGCATGAAAAACGCAATGGCCACGACCCACGGCAACCAGCGGGCGGTGATGGCGTCGAGAGGCGGGCGGTTGGGCATGGAACCTCTGATGGGTGGTTAATCCAGATTCTTGTTCAAACATGAAACCCTGTGGCGAGGGGATTTATCCCCGCTGGAGTGCGCAGCAGTCCCATTTTTTGGGGCCGCTGCGCGACCCAGCGGGGATAAATCCCCTCGCCACAGTTTCTATTCCAACAGTTGATCCCCTGTGTGCCGGGGATCTTTGTTTTACAGGGTCAAGGTCAAACGGCTGACCAACGCGCCCGGCAGCAATGCCGACGAGGTATTGCGCTGGCTGTACGTACTCGCCGACAAAAGCAACTCGCGCTCTGCCGTCAGCGCCTCCAGTTGCGAACCCAGCAGACTGTAAGCGCTGTCGTCAAAACGCATGGTGCTCACCGGCGCCTGAATTTCGCCGTTCTCGACCCAGAAGGTCGCAAAACGAGTCATACCGGTCATGCGCGCCGCCGGTTGATCCGAGAAGTTCAGGTACCACAGGTTGCTGATGTACAACCCGGTGCCCAACTGCTTGAGGATCTCTGCCTGAGACAGATCACCGGCAGCCATGTTCAGCGCACTCGGCGATTCACCGCCGCTGGCACCGTTGGCCGTCAAGCCGTATTCGGCGGCACTGCGCGAGCCGACCAGTTGATCGCCAGCCTTGCCCTCAACGATCAAACGCAGATCGCTGCGCGGATAACCCTCACCGGAAAACGCCGGGCTCAGCGATTCGCTGACTTTCTCGTCCAGCGACACCAGCGGACTGAACGACTGGTCGCCGACATACAGCTTCTGCAACGGGCTGCTTTTGCTGGCAATCGACTGCGCCGAGAAACCACCCCAGCTCAACATGCCCATGATTTCTTCCAACGCCGCCGGTGCCAGGTACGCGCGGTATTGTCCCGGTGCCAGAGTCCGCAGCGGGCGCCCGAGAAATTCCAGTTGCTCGCGAGCCTGCTGGAAACGCTTGGCGAAACCTTCACTGCTCCAGTCATGCCCGGCGTAGCTGGCTTTCACCGCTTCGCCGTTGTCATGGAACAGGCTGAAATCAAAGTTGAAGCTGTTGGCCTGATGCCAGCCAAACGCCCCTGAAGAACTGGCAAAACCACGGCTGATCGGGCCGGCAGCATAAAAGCCAACCAGGTCCAGACCTTCAGCCGCCGCGCAGATTTCATCGACCACCTGTTCCGTGTCCGGCAACGGATGTTCCTGCACGTTCTGGCTCTGCCAGCCGTTGTGATTGAGCAGCAGATACGGATCCTGCGGCAACAGCGGCAAGGTTTCGCGCAGTTGTTGCAGGCCTTCGGCGAGGCGTTGCAGATCGCCTTCCTGATCACCCGAGAGGGTGACTTGCAGGTCGGCATGACGGCCGTCGTTGATCAGCTTCAGAACGATGTTGGCCTGCTGCACCTGCCCGGCCTGACGCACTTTGGCGTGATTGAAACGCACGAACGCCGAGGATTCGGCGGCAAAGCTGAGGGTGAATTGCTCCGGCTCACGGACGCTGTCGCGCAGCCAATTGACCATGACCTTGAAGGCGTCGGACTGACTCTTCGAAATGCTCATCAGGCGTCTCCCCCAAACACATCAACGTTGCTGAATACACAGGCCGGCGAAGCGTGGCCGACGCGGATCACCTGGTTCGGTTCGCCCTTGCCGCAGTTCGGCGTGCCGAGCACCTTGACGGTGTTGGCGTCGCCGACGGCGCGCAGGCTTTTCCAGAAGTGCGCGGAAATCGCCCGGTAGTTCGGGTTTTTTACCACGCCTTTGAGTTCACCGTTCTCGATCAACTGGCCCCATTCGCAGCCGAACTGGAATTTGTTGCGCGCATCGTCGATCGACCACGAACGGTTGGTGCTCATCAAAATGCCGTGCTCGATGCCTTCGATCAGTTTGTTCAACGGCTGATCACCCGGTTCGATATTGAGGTTGGCCATGCGGTCGATCGGCGCGCGGTTCCAGCCGCAGGCGCGGCTGTTGGCGACGCCATCCATGCCGGCACGGAATTGCGACAGCGCACCGCCCAGCGGCCGCAGCAGCAGGCCTTCGCGAATCAGAAATTGTTTGCTGGCCTGGCTGCCGTCGTCGTCATGGCCATAGCTGGCGAGCTCTTCGGGAATGCCCGGATCGAAGGTCACGTTGAGCAGTTTCGAGCCGTATTGCAGGCTACCGAAGTCGCTGGCTTTGACGAAACTGGTGCCAGCGTAATTGCGCTCGTCGCCGAGGATGCGGTCGAGTTCCAGCGGGTGGCCGATGGATTCGTGGATCTGCAGCATCATCTGATCGGGCATTAACAGCAGGTCGCGCGGGCCTTGCGGGGTGTTCGGTGCGAGCAGCAGTTGCAGCGCCTGATCGGCGACCTGCGGGCCGGCGCCGATCAAGCCGCAGCGGCTGATCACATCAGCGCCGCCCTGTTGGCCGAAGTTTTCGCGGCCGAGGCTGCGGGTCTGGCTGTCGTTGCCGTCGTAGGCGGTGACGTCGAGGCCTGGATAGACGAAGCGCTGGGCCTGGCGCAATTCAGCCCCGGCGCTGCTCAGGTAGATCTGTTCGACGTGGGTGATGCCGATGCTCACTTCCCAATTCACCAGGCGCTCATCCTTTGGCACCGAGGCGGATTCCGCACCGAGCAGCTCGAAGCATTCGCTCAGGGATGGAAAGGGTTGTTCGAGATTGGGTGAAAAGTAATCAGCGCGGTCGCTGGACACCGGCTGATCACGCAGGTCGAGCAAGGCGTGCGGCTTGAGCCGGCGGGCTTGCAGTTCGGCGCGTTCAAGCGCGGCTTGCAGGCCTTGTTGCGACAAGTCGTTGGTGGCCGCGTAGGCCTCAACGCCATTGACGCGAACGGTGAGCATCGCACCTTCGTCTCGGCTCAGGCTTGGTGGTTCGGCGACGTTCTTGCGTACCGACAGGTACTGTCCGGACTCGCGTACATACCGCAGGGAAAAAAACTCAGCGCCCGTGCGCAAGGCAGCGAAGCGCTGCTTGAGCTGGGGGTGGAAATCGAACATTCGGGAACCTCCTTGTCAGGGGGAAGCGGTAGAGCTACGGCGAGGAAGGGGGGTGAAACGGTGCGCGAGGTCTAGAGTAGGCCTGCGTGGGGGTAGGATCAAGTGAAGAGGGGGTGTAGGGGGTTTTACTGTGCAGCGAGGGAATTTGTGCTGAATCTCAGGGCCCCATCGCTGGCAAGCCAGGCTCCCAAAGGTTTTTTGCTGAACACGATATGTGTGAACGACACAAAACCCTGTGGGAGCTGGCTTGCCAGCGATCAGCCTTGATGCGCTATCAAGTCTTACTGAGCAGCCGGGGTGATATCACGCATCGGCTTGCCTTTGACCGGCGCATCGCCCGCAACATAGTACGGTGCGGTGCTGCGTGGCAGCGGCTGGCGGCCACGGATCTTGTCGGCGATTTTCTCGGCGATCATGATCGTCGGCGCGTTCAGGTTACCGGTGGTGATGATCGGCATGATCGAGGCATCGACCACACGCAGGCTCTGCATGCCGTGCACGCGACCTTCGCCATCCACTACAGCCATCTCGTCGGTGCCCATCTTGCACGAGCAGGACGGGTGGAACGCGGTTTCGGCGTGCTCGCGAATGAACTTGTCGAGTTGCTCATCGGTTTGCACTTCGATGCCCGGGCTGATTTCGCGGCCACGGAAAGCGTCCAGCGCAGGCTGCTGCATGATTTCACGGGTCAGGCGGATGCCGTCGCGGAATTCCTGCCAGTCTTGCTCGGTGGCCATGTAGTTGAACAGGATGCTCGGGTGCTGGCGCGGGTCTTTCGACTTGGCCTGGATGCGACCACGGCTCGGCGAACGCATGGAACCCATGTGCGCCTGGAAACCGTGTTCTTTCACACCGTTGCTGCCGTTGTAGTTAATCGCCACCGGCAGGAAATGGTACTGAATGTTCGGCCATTCGAATTCCGGACGCGAACGGATGAAACCGCCGGCTTCGAACTGGTTGCTGGCGCCGATGCCGGTGCCGTTGAACAGCCATTCGGCACCGATGGCCGGCTGGTTGTACCAGAGCAGCGACGGGTACAGCGACACCGGTTGGGTGCAGGCGTATTGCAGGTACAGCTCAAGGTGATCCTGCAGGTTTTCACCAACGCCTGGCAGGTCGTGAACCACCGGGATGTCGAGCGACTTCAACAGTTCGGCCGGGCCGACACCGGAGCGCTGCAGAATCTGCGGCGAAGCGATAGCGCCGGAGCACAGCAGCACTTCTTTACGCGCTTTGGCTTCAACGCGCTCTTCCGCCGAACCGACCAGGTAACGCACGCCAACCGCACGCTTGCCTTCGAACAGAATCTTGTCGGTCAGGGCGTGGGTGACGATGGTCAGGGTCGAACGCTTTTTCGCGGTGTCGAGGTAGCCACGGGCGGTGGAAGCACGACGGCCGTTCGGCGTCACGGTGCGGTCCATCGGGCCGAAGCCTTCCTGCTGGTAACCGTTCAAGTCTTCGGTGCGCGGGTAACCGGCTTGTACGCCAGCTTCAACCATGGCGTGGAACAGCGGGTTGTTGCCTGCCTTCGGCGTGGTCACGCTGACCGGGCCTTCGCCACCGTGGTAATCGTTCGGGCCGATGTCGCGGGTTTCGGCTTTGCGGAAGTACGGCAGGCAGTCGAGGTACGACCAGTTTTCCAGGCCCGGCAGTTTCGCCCAGCCGTCGTAGTCCATCGCGTTGCCACGGATGTAGCACATGCCATTGATCAGCGAAGAACCGCCGAGGCCTTTGCCGCGACCGCATTCCATGCGGCGACCGTCCATGTGTGGCTCGGCGTCGGTTTCGTACGCCCAGTTGTAGCGACGACCTTGCAGCGGGAACGCCAGGGCGGCCGGCATTTGCGTGCGGAAGTCGAGACGATAGTCAGGGCCGCCTGCTTCGAGCAGCAAAACGGTGACGCCGGCGTCTTCAGTCAGACGGGTCGCCAGGGTGTTACCGGCCGAGCCGGCACCGATGATGATGTAATCGAATTCTTGGGACATTGGATGCACCCTCTTTAGATATGGTCAGGTCTGACCTCGGCGAGTGCTGCGCACTCGAATCGCTGGCAAGCCAGCTCCCACAAAGATTGGGGGCTGCCACAGATTTGATGGACGACCCCAAACCTGTGGGAGCTGGCTTGCCAGCGAAGAGGCCTTCGCGGGCAATGCAAATCTCGGGTTAGAACACCGAAACGTAATCGCCCAGCTCGACCTGTACCGATTTGATGCGGGTGAAGTTGTTCAGCGAGCTGATGCCGTTCTCACGGCCAACCCCCGACTGCTTGTAGCCGCCGACCGGCATTTTTGCGTCGGACTCGCCCCAGGCGTTGATCCAGCAGATACCCGCTTCCAGTTGATGAATCACGCGGTGGGCGCGGTTCAGGTCTTTGGTGACGATGCCGGCGGCCAGGCCGAAGTCGGTGTCGTTGGCGCGGCGGATCACTTCTTCTTCGGTTTCGTAGGAGAGGATCGCCATCACCGGACCAAAGATTTCTTCACGAACGATGGTCATGTCGTCGGTGCAATCGGTGAACACGGTTGGCGCGACGAATGCGCCTTTGGCGAATTCGCCGTCGGTCAGACGGTCGCCGCCGCACAGGACGCGGGCACCTTGCTCTTTACCCTTGGCGATGTAGCCGAGCACGCTTTCCATGTGCGCGAAGCTGACCAGCGGGCCGAAGTTGGTGTTTTCGTCTTCCGGGTTGCCGATGCGGATGCGTGCAACGCGTTCAACGATCTTGGCTTCGAAAGCGGCTTTCAGGTGCGCTGGAACGAACACGCGAGTGCCGTTGGTGCAGACCTGACCGGAGCTGTAGAAGTTGGCCATCATCGCGGTGTCGGCAGCGCGGTCGAGATCGGCGTCGTCG
Organism: Pseudomonas sp. GM80; assembly: GCF_000282515.1. Taxonomy (GTDB): domain Bacteria; phylum Pseudomonadota; class Gammaproteobacteria; order Pseudomonadales; family Pseudomonadaceae; genus Aquipseudomonas. The sequence goes on along the minus strand of NZ_AKJD01000169.1, from coordinate 10,709 downwards.
CAGATGATCAGCGGGGACTTGCCGCCCAGTTCCATGGTCACGTCTTTCAGCGACGAAGCCGAAGCGCTGGCCATTACTTTCTTGCCAGTGTCGGTGCCGCCGGTGAAGGAGATTTTTTCGATGCGCGGGTGCTCGGTCAGCCAGGTGCCGACTTCACGGCCGCTGCCGGTCAGCACGTTGAACACACCGTTTGGAACGCCGGCTTCGGTGTAGATCTCGGCCAGTTTCAGGGTGGTCAGCGAGGTGACTTCGCTTGGCTTGAAGATCATCGCGTTACCGGCCGCCAGGGCTGGCGCGGATTTCCACAGCGCGATCTGGATCGGGTAGTTCCACGCGCCGATGCCGGCAACCACGCCCAGCGGCTCGCGACGGGTGTAAACGAAAGAAGTGTCGCGCAGTGGAATCTGCTCGCCTTCGATCGCCGGCACCAGGCCTGCGTAGTATTCCAGCACGTCAGCGCCGGTAACGATGTCGACGTACTTGGTTTCGGAGAAGGATTTACCGGTGTCCAGGGTTTCCAGCGCAGCCAGTTCATCGTTGCGCTCGCGCAGGATGTCGACGGCGCGACGCAGGATGCGCGAACGCTCCATGGCGGTCATCGCGGCCCAGATTTTCTGGCCCTTTTCAGCGCTGACCACGGCGCGCTCGACGTCTTCCTTGGTCGCACGTTGCACCAGTGCGAGGACTTCACCGTTAGCCGGGTTGATGGCTTCGAAGGTGGCATCGCTGCCGGCGTCAGAGTACGCGCCATCGATGTAAAGTTTTTGCAGTTCGAAACGGGCCATAGTGTCCTCGCAAGTGCATTGGTGGTTGGCGTTGACCACCGCGGTGAGGCTGCGGTGGCGTTCAGGGGCCGAGCGTTTTCTGTGTGCTCTAGCTCACCTTCTTGGCCAATTGGAAATCCATGTATTCGTAAGCGATCTGTTGCGCCTGCGCCGTGTCGAAAGCGTCTCCCGACAAAGCGCCGCGCAACCACAAGCCGTCAATCAACGCTGCCAGGCCACGCGCTGCGCTGCGCGCATCTTCGAGCGGCAACACGCGGCGAAACTGGCAGCACAGGTTGGAATACAGACGGTGATCGTTGATCCGCTGCAACCTGTGCAATGACGGCTGGTGCATGCTGGTGGCCCAGAAGGCCAGCCAGGTTTTCATTGCCGGGCCATTGACCTGGCTGGCGTCGAAGTTGCCTTCGATGATCACCTGCAGATGCGCCCGTGGGCTGTCATCTGCCAGCGCCTGACGGCGCGCGGTGACGCTCTCGCTGAGGGCCGTCATCAGATACCGCATCGTGGCGGCAATCAGGCCGTTCTTGTCCTGAAAGTAATGACTGATGATGCCATTCGAGACACCGGCCAAACGGGCGATCAGCGCAATGCTGGCGTCCCCCATTCCGACCTGATCGACCGCCTGCAAAGTGGCTTCGATCAGTTGTTGGCGGCGGATGGGTTGCATACCGACCTTGGGCATCTTGCACATCTCCTTAGGCCTTCCGAGCGGCGAATGACGCCTATCGGATTGACGGCCAGTCTATTTTGTTTTGATTGAACGTTCAATCAACAAAGAATAAGATCTGCGACAAATCGTCGCTGCCTACAGATTTTTCCTACGTGTAAGTGGCGATAAAACCGACATCCGAAAATGCTCGAAACCTGTATGGGGCATGGCGCGGTTCGCGATTCGATGGACGTGTTGAAAGGGCAAGACGCTCAGGGCCAGGTTTCGGATGAACGTCCGTCCACCTTCGGCCACGAAAGCGATTCGCAGCGCCATTTCGGCAGGTTCGGGCTTTTTTCGGGGTGTCTTTATATCACCCGCCGGTCGGCTGCCAACTAACCGATTGGTCGGGTTCCGTGTTGCCTTGTGTTCTTCTCTCGCACTGCCTGGAGCATTTGTGCCATGAGTTCTGCCTCGCTTATAAAGACCCCGCCCGAGAAGGTGACGGTCAACGGTTGGGTGTTTTACACCTCTACCGCGCTGATTCTGTTGTTGACCGCCATTCTGATTATCGCCCCGCAAGAGGCCGGCAGACTGTTGGGTATCGCTCAGGCCTGGTTGTCGCGCAGCTTCGGCTGGTACTACATGGTGGTGATTGCCGCCTACCTGGTATTTGTCGTGGGCCTGGCGTTTTCCTCGTACGGCAAACTCAAACTGGGCAGCAAGGACGACACCCCGGATTTCAGTTACGGCGCCTGGGCGGGGATGTTGTTCTCGTCGGGTATCGGTATTTCGCTGCTGTACTTCGGCGCATCCGAGCCGCTGGATCACTATTTCAATCCGCCGGAAGGCGCATCGGCCAGCAACATGGCCGCGCGTCAGGCTGTACAGCTGACTTTCTTGCATTGGGGCCTGCACGGCTGGGCGATCTACGCACTGGTCGGCTTGGCTGTTGCTTACTTCGCTTACCGTCATAACCAGCCGCTGGCCTTGCGTTCGGCACTGTATCCGCTGGTCGGCGAGCGTTGGGTAAAAGGCGCGGCCGGTCACGCTGTGGACGGCTTCGGCATGTTCGTGACCCTGCTGGGTCTGGTGACGAACCTGGGGATTGGTTCGCTGCAAGTGTCCTCGGGCCTGGAAAACCTGTTCGGCATGGAACACAGCAACACTAACCTTTTGATCGTGATCATCGTGATGAGCACCGTGGCGACCATCGCTGCCGTGTCCGGCGTGGAAAACGGCATCCGCCGTCTGTCCAACCTGAACATCGTGCTGTTCAGCGGTCTGCTTATTTTCGTGCTGTTGTTCGGCCCGACTTTGCACCTGCTTAACGGCTTCGTGCAGAACATCGGCGATTACCTCAATGGCATCGTGCTGAAAACCTTTGACCTTTATGTGTACGAAGGCGACAACGCCAAGTCCGAGCGCTGGATGGGCCTGTGGACTCTGTTCTACTGGGCATGGTGGATTTCCTGGGCGCCATTCGTAGGCATGTTCATCGCGCGTATTTCCCGTGGTCGTACCGTGCGTGAACTGGTCGCCGGCGTGCTGCTGATTCCACTGGGCTTCACTTTGGCCTGGCTGTCGATCTTCGGTAACTCGGCACTGGATCTGGTGATGAACCATGGGGCGGTGGAGCTTGGCAAGACGGCGCTGGAACAGCCGTCGATGGCGATCTATCAATTGCTTGAACATTACCCGGCGTCGAAAGTCGTCATCGGTGTGTCGATCTTCGTTGGCTTCGTGCTGTTCCTGACCCCGGCCGATTCTGGCGCGGTGATGATGGCGAATCTGTCCTGCAAGGGCGGCAACGTCGACGAAGATGCGCCGCACTGGCTGCGGATCTTCTGGTCGGTGGTGATCACCTTGGTGACCATCGGTCTGCTGTTTGCCGGTAACTTCGAAGCCATGCAAACCATGGTGGTGCTGGCCGGTCTGCCGTTCTCGGTGGTGTTGGTGTTCTTCATGTTCGGCCTGCACAAGGCGATGCGCCAGGACGTGCAGATCGAACAGGAGCAAGCGCAACTGGCAGAGCGCGGTCGTCGCGGTTTCAGCGAGCGTCTGACGCAACTGGATCTGCAGCCGAGCCAATCGGTGGTGCAGCGTTTCATGGACAAGCAAGTCAGCCCGGCGCTGGAAGACGCCACCGCGCAGATGCGTGCGCAGGGTCTGGAAGTGCAGACGCTGTTGGGTAAATCCAAGCGCTGCATGGGCGTGCGCGTCGAGATGGAAGAGGGCAACCCTTTCGTTTACGAAGTCAGCCTGGACGGTTATCTGGCGACGCCGACTGAATCGGCGCAGTCCGATGAAGCACGCCAGCGTTACTACCGCGCTGAAGTGTATTTGCACAACGGCAGCCAGGATTACGACCTGATGGGCTTCACACAGGATCAGATCACGCGGGATGTGCTCGATCAGTTTGAAAGCCATCGGCAGCTCCTTGGCCGGGTGTATAGCTAAGACTTGAAGTTCTGCAGTGCAATCAGCCGCACCGCAGAACCATTGTGGCGAGGGGATTTATCCCCGATGGGCTGCGAAGCAGTCCTGCAACCGTCAAACGCGGTTTTCCTGGATTACCGCGTTTGACGACTTGGGGCCGCTTCGCGGCCCATCGGGGATAAATCCCCTCGCCACAGATCCTGTATTCACAGCTGAATATCTGCACTAACAAAAACGCCGCGATCCTCTCGCGGCGTTTTTGTGTCCGGGGTTGTTACCCGAGGTTCTTGCCCAGCAACGCGTGATACAGCTCGCTGTCGCCCAGGATCCCCACCACATGATTGTTATCGTGCAGCACCAGTTTGTTGCCGGTCTGATAACGAATCTGCAAGGCGTCACGCATGCCGATGTTCGAGTCCACCAGCGTCGGCTTGCGCTCCAGCCCTTCTACCGCTTGCCCCGGCGCCCAGTTCTGCAGGTCCAGCACCGAACCGTTCTGCCGCGCGCCCTTGATGGTGTTGCCTTCCGCCAGGTCCAGCCACGAATCACCGCCCGGATCCAGGCACACCGAACCGTTGATGCGTTTGCACTTGTCCAGCGTGCGCATCAGGCTGCGCCCGCAGAGCACGTTGAGCGGATTGGTGTGCGCGACAAAGGTCCGCACATAGTCGTCCGCCGGGTTCAGCACGATCTCTTCCGGCACGCTGTACTGGATGATCCGGCCGTCCTTCATGATCGCGATGCGGCTACCGAGCTTCAGTGCTTCATCAAGGTCGTGACTCACGAACACAATGGTCTTGCTCAGCTTGCGTTGCAGTTCCAGCAGTTCATCCTGCAGGCCCTGACGGATCAGCGGGTCGAGTGCCGAGAACGGTTCGTCCATCAGCAAAATATCGGCGTCCATCGCCAGCGCCCGCGCCAGACCGACACGCTGCTGCATGCCGCCAGAGAGTTCGTCGGGCTTCTTGTTGCGCCATTGCGTCAGGCCGACCAGTTCGAGTTTGTCGTCGACCAGTTTGCGCCGTTCTTTCTCCGGACGACCCTGCATTTCCAGACCGAAACTGATGTTCTCGCGCACCGTCAGCCATGGCATCAGGGCGAACTTCTGGAAGACCATGGCGATGCGTTTGGTGCGCATCATTTTCAGCTCGGCGGGGGTGCAGGAGGCGATGTCGATCTGCTTGCCCTCATGCTCGACGAACAGCTTGCCACGGCTCACGGTGTTGAGGCCGTTGATGCAGCGCAAGAGGCTCGACTTGCCCGAACCGGACAGGCCCATCAGTACACATATTTCGCCTTTGTTGATGTCCAGCGTGGCTTTTTCCACGCCGACGATCTGCCCGGTTTTCTTCAGGATCTCGTTGCGGGTCATGCCCTGATCGAGCAGCTTGAGCGCCTCGCGTGGATCCTTGGAGAAGATTACGTCTACGTCTTCGAAGCGAATTATGCTCATGCGTCACCCCCTACTTTGGCGTCGGGTTGTTTGCAGATACGGTCGAGCATGATCGCCAGCAGTACGATCGCCAGGCCTGCTTCGAAGCCCAGGGCGATATCAGCAGTGTTCAGTGCGTTGACCACCGGTTTGCCGAGTCCGTCGGCGCCTACCAGTGCCGCGATCACCACCATCGACAGCGACAGCATGATGCACTGGGTGATGCCGGCAGCGATGCTCGGCATGGCGTGTGGCAGTTCGATCCGTGAGAGCAATTGACGACGCGAGCAGCCGAAGGCTTTGCCGGCGTCCATCAGTTCTTGCGGGACATCGCGGATGCCCAGGTAGGTCAGGCGGATCGGCGCAGCGATGGCGAACACCACCGTGGAGATCAGGCCCGGCACCACACCCAGCCCGAAGAGGGTCAGGGTAGGAATGAGGTATACGAAGGTCGGTACGGTCTGCATCAGATCGAGTACCGGACGCATTAATGTGTAGAACATCGGTTTGTGCGCGGCGACGATGCCCAACGGCACGCCGATGACCACGCAGACCAGGGTCGCGAACAGCACCTGGGCGAGGGTTTCCATGGTTTCCTGCCAGTACCCCAGATTGAGGATCAGCAGAAAGGACGCGATGACGAAAACGGTCAATCCCCATTTGCGCTGGATGAAGTGCGCGAGCAGGGCGATGAGGCCGATCAAGACAAAAGGGTTGAACCAGGTGAGCGCAAACGTCACGCCGTGGATCATCGTTTCCAGTGTCACGGCGATTGCGTCGAAGGTGTTGGCGCCGTGTTGCGTCAACCATTCAACGAAGCCCGCGATGTACTGGCCTAAAGGTATTTTCTGATCAATCAGCATGGTAGTGAACGTCCGCATGCGAGGAAATAAACAGCCCGAGGGAGCAAGCTCCCCCGGCATAAGCGATTACTGATTCAGCTTGGCTTTCACGGCCTCCAGGCCAGGTTTACCGTCAATGGTGGTCACGCCAGCGAGCCAGGTATCGAGCACCTGTGGATTCTTTTTCAGCCAGGCCTTGGCGGCCGCGTCAGGCTTCATTTTGTCGTCGAGGATGTTGCCCATCAGTTCGCTTTCCATGTCGACGTTGAACTCCAGGTTCTTCAGCAACTGCCCGACGTTGCTGCATTCCTCGGCGTAACCCTTGCGGGTGTTGGTCGCCACGGTTGCCGCACCGAAATCGGGGCCGAAGAAATCATCGCCACCGGTCAGGTATTGAATCTTGAAGCGCTTGTTCATCGGGTGCGGCGCCCAGCCGAGGAAGACCACGGCGGTGTCGCGTTTTTGCGCGCGATCAACCTGCGAGAGCATGCCCGCTTCGGAGGATTCGACGACTTTGAAACCGGCGGTTTTCAGGCCGAAGGCATCCTTGTCGATCATGCTCTGGATCAGGCGGTTGCCGTCGTTGCCCGGCTCGATCCCGTAGATCTTGCCGTCGAGTTCTTTTTTGAATTTGGCGATGTCGGCGAAGTCGTGCAGACCTTTGTCATACAAGGCTTGCGGCACGGCGAGGGTGTACTTGGCGCCCTTGAGGTTGGTGCGCACGGTTTCCACGGTGCCGGCGTCGCGGTAGGCCTTGATGTCGTTTTCCATGGTCGGCATCCAGTTACCGAGGAACACGTCCATGTTCTTGCCATCGGCCAGCGACTTGTAGGTCACGGGCACGGAGATCATGGTGGTCTTGGTCTTGTAGCCGAGGGCGTTGAGGACAACGGAGGTGGTGGCGGTGGTCGCGGTGATGTCGGTCCAGCCGACATCGGAGAAATTCACGGTACTGCACTGCGCCGGTTCTGCAGCTTGCGCCAGTAACGGCAGACTCAGCATGGCGGCCAATAACAACGACGGGGAACCTTTCATGGATGGACTCCTTGGTGTTTTTTTTGGCAGTGTTCCGACTGTGGACCACCGCACTTATAGGTTGCGGTTGGATGGCGTTCTGGAGACAGCTCTACCACGGCGCCTTGCAATCGAGTCATAACGATCATGTACCAGTGAAAATCTGACGCCTACAGGGGGGGTCGTATCCAGTACAGGGATGGTCGTATCTAGTGTCGGTGACGTCGTTTACAGCTTTTTTCTGCCCCGATCAGCCCTCTGAACCGCACAAAAACGGTGAAAACCGGGGCGAAAACGGCGCGGCGCTGGTGGACATGAGTGCGTCGGTGCCAGACGCCGTGCGTTCCGACAAAAGCCTGATGATGCGGGCATTCCGGCGGATCGCAGCTTGAGCGTAGCAGCTCCGCCAGCGGGCGCTTTCGCGTCCCGGACCGGCATCCTCAGGAGCTCTGCAGCAATGGCTATCAGCGTTTTCGACCTGTTCAAAATCGGCATCGGCCCTTCCAGTTCCCACACCGTCGGGCCGATGCGCGCGGCGGCGTTGTTTGTCGAGTCGTTGCGGGGCCAGCATCAACTGGAACAGGTGCGGCGGATCGAAGTGCAGCTGTTCGGTTCGCTGTCAGCCACCGGCATCGGTCACGGCAGCGACAACGCGGTGATCATGGGCCTGATGGGCGAATGGCCGGACGCAATCGACCCGGCGCAGATTGGCCCGCGCATTCAGGCACTGCGTGAAACCGACACGCTATTACTGGATGGTCGTTTATCGGTGCCGTTTGTCTGGGCGCGGGACATGCGTCTGATCGATGAGAATCTGCCGTTCCACCCCAATGCCATGACGATTGTTGCCGAAGGCGATCACGGCGAGCTGCATCGCGATACCTACTATTCAGTTGGCGGCGGTTTTGTCGTGGATGAAGCGCAGGCGTCCAGCGGTGTCGTCGATCTGGATCGTACTGAATTGCCGTATGACTTTTCCAGCGCGGTTGAACTGCTGGATCTGTGCAAGAAGAACAACTTGCGCGTCGCTGAATTGATGATGGCTAACGAGAAGGTCTGGCGCAGCGAGGAAGAAATCCGCGCCGGGCTAATGAAACTGTGGCGGGCGATGCAGGATTGCGTCGAGCAGGGGCTGAAACACGAAGGCATCCTGCCCGGCGGTTTGAATGTGCGGCGGCGTGCGGCGAAGTTGCATCGCAGTCTTCAGGAATTGGGTAAGCCCAATGTGATCGGCTCGACGCTGAGTGCGATGGAGTGGGTCAACCTGTTTGCGTTGGCGGTGAATGAAGAGAACGCAGCGGGCGGTCGCATGGTTACGGCGCCGACCAATGGCGCGGCGGGGATCATTCCGGCAGTGCTGCACTACTTTATGAAGTTCAGCGAAGCGGTGACGGACGCCAACGTGGTCGACTATTTCCTCGGTGCAGCGGCGGTGGGGATTCTGTGCAAGAAGAATGCTTCGATCTCTGGCGCTGAAGTCGGCTGTCAGGGTGAGGTCGGTTCAGCGTGCGCGATGGCGGCGGCGGGGCTGGCGGAGATTCTCGGCGCCACGCCGGAGCAGTTGTGCAACGCGGCGGAGATTGGCCTGGAACACAACCTTGGGCTGACCTGCGATCCGGTCGGCGGTCTGGTGCAAGTGCCGTGTATTGAGCGCAATGCGATTGCCGCGGTAAAAGCGATCAACGCGGCGCAGATGGCGCTGCGCGGGGATGGTCAGCACTTTATCTCGCTGGATCGGGTGATTCGCACCATGCGCGATACCGGGGCCGACATGCATGACAAATATAAAGAGACATCGCGCGGTGGCCTGGCGGTCAGCGCTGTGGAGTGCTGAGACCGCATCGGCCCAATCGCGAGCAGGCTCACTCCTACAGGGGAACGCATTCCAAATGTAGGAGTGAGCCTGCTCGCGATAGCGCTAGACCAGTCAAAACTGCGCGCTAAGTGAACACGGTCAATAAACCACGCCACCTTTTAGCGCGTCGCAATCAGATAAGAGTCTTTCCCAGCTGTTACACGCGCCCAGCCCTCCTACCGTCTGTCACCCGTGCTTGCGGTGACACTCCCCGCAAACCGCGCGCAGGCCAGTTCCCACAAGTGCTACCGATTTGCTCACAGCCACCTGAACCGCGCTTTCCCCGTCGCTGATGGCACTTCGAAATACCTTTCGTCGGACGGCTCGTATAGACGCGTCGCGACGTCGTTTTCAGGAGTTATTGAACGGCCATCCAATTTTAGGCATGGCAATTGCTCTGTCATAACAAAGCCCGTCTCCCACGCGAGAACGCTGGCAATAACAAGAGCCTCCGCCTGAGGCCATCACCCGCTTTGTGTGAGGAGATACCGCGATGACGTCGTTCAACTCCGGGGCCCAACCCCAGAACCGTGCGCCTCAATCCATCGGCTTTCTGCTGCTGGACAATTTCACGCTGATTTCTCTGGCCTCCGCAGTAGAACCCCTGCGCATGGCCAACCAATTGTCCGGTCGCGAGCTGTATCGCTGGAGCACCCTCACCGTCGATGGCGGCCAGGTGTGGGCCAGTGACGGTCTGCAAATCACTCCCGACGCTTCCATGCACAAAGCCCCGCCACTGGACACTGTGATCGTCTGTGGCGGCATCGGCATTCAACGCACCGTCACCCGTGAGCACGTCTCGTGGCTGCAAAGTCAGGCGCGTCAGTCCAAGCGTCTCGGCGCCGTGTGCACCGGCAGTTGGGCACTGGCCTGCGCCGGGTTGCTCGACGGTTTCGATTGCAGCGTGCACTGGGAATGTCTCGCGGCGATGCAGGAAGCTTTCCCGCGCGTGGCCATGAGCACGCGTCTGTTCACTCTCGACCGTAACCGTTTCACCAGCTCCGGCGGCACCGCGCCGCTGGACATGATGCTGCACCTGATCAGCCGCGATCACGGCCGTGAACTGTCCGCCGCGATCTCGGAAATGTTTGTCTATGAGCGCATTCGCAACGAGCAGGATCACCAGCGCGTGCCGCTCAAGCACATGCTCGGCACCAATCAGCCGAAACTGCAGGAAATCGTTGCGCTGATGGAAGCCAATCTGGAGGAGCCGATCGACCTGGATGAATTGGCGGTATACGTCGCCGTGTCGCGTCGACAGCTGGAGCGGTTGTTCCAGAAATACCTGCATTGCTCGCCGTCGCGTTACTACTTGAAGCTGCGTTTGATCCGCGCGCGGCAACTGCTCAAGCAGACGCCGATGTCGATCATCGAAGTGGCTTCGGTGTGTGGGTTTGTATCGACGCCGCACTTCTCCAAGTGCTACCGCGAATACTTCGGCATTCCGCCGCGTGACGAGCGCGTAGGTTCCAATACCACCCAGCAAGTGGCGATGCTGCCGCTGCCGCAAGCGATTGTGATGTCGCCGCTGTCGGGGCCGATGTCGGCGTTGAGTCAGGCGCGCAATGAATCGACGTTTGCCAGCGTAAGGCTCTGATAAGGATCGTTCCCACGCTCTGCGTGGGAACGCAGACCGGGACGCTCTGCGTCCCAAAGGGCCGAACGCGGAGCGTCCGTTGAGGCATTCCCACGC
>NZ_AKJD01000168.1 GCF_000282515.1 Pseudomonas sp. GM80 | reverse complement strand
TGCGATCTGTTGATCTTGATCTGAAAAAACCAGATCAACAGATCGCAGCCTCGTTTCACTCGTCAGCTCCTACCGGGATTCGGGATAGCGCTGAATTTAAAAGCCTCGCTCGATGCGGGGCTTTTTTACGGCTATCGTTTAGCGGGGGACGGACTCCCTTGAAACAGACAAGAGGCAGACGGGCATGCGTCACCATTCGGTCATCCACACGCCGAAACTCAGCGATTATCAGGAACTGACCCGGGTCTGGGAGGCCTCGGTTCGCGCCACCCATGATTTTCTGCCAGAGAGCTACATCGAACTGCTGCGCAATTTGGTGCTGACACGTTATCTCGATGCGGTGATGTTGATCTGCACCAAGGACGCCGACCAGCGCATCACCGGGTTCGCCGGGGTGGCAGCGGGCAAGATTGAAATGTTGTTCATCGATCCCGATCATCGCGGCCAGGGTTTGGGCAAGAAACTGCTGAATTACGCGATGCAGCATCTGAATGCCGATGAACTCGACGTCAACGAACAGAACCCGCAGGCACTGGGATTTTACTTCAAGCAGGGGTTTGAAGTGATCGGCCGCTCTGAAGTGGATGGCATGGGCCAGCCGTACCCGTTGCTGCACATGCGCTTGCGCCAAACCCAAACACGCTCAAGCCACGCCTGACACACCAAGGAGCCCCTGTGGGAGCTGGCTTGCCAGCGATGCAGACGCCTCGGTCTGACAGATCCACCGAGGTGATGCCATCGCTGGCAAGCCAGCTCCCACAGGGAATACGGACACCGTGTAAATGGAACCGGGCTTAACCGGCGCCACACAGGTACAATGCCCACCCCTTTTTTGTTACGGCCCTGTCATGACTGACCCGATTCGCCTCTCCAAACGCCTCATCGAACTGGTCGGTTGCTCCCGCCGGGAGGCCGAGCTGTTCATCGAGGGCGGCTGGGTCACCGTGGATGGCGAAGTGATTGACGAGCCGCAATTCAAGGTCGGCGACCAGAAGGTCGAGCTCGACAAGGACGCCCAGGCCACCGCGCCGGAGCCGGTGACCATCCTGCTCAACGCGCCGGCGGGCATGGACGTCGAGACCGCCATGCAGTCGCTCTGCGCCGAAACCCTCAGCGAAGAGCACCGCTTCAGCAAGCGCCCGTTGCGCGGGCACTTCCTGCGCCTGACCGCCAGCGCCGACCTGCAAGCCAAGGCCAGCGGCCTGCTGGTGTTCACGCAGGACTGGAAAATCCTGCGCAAGCTCACGGCCGACGCCGCGAAGATCGAGCAGGAATACGTGGTCGAAGTCGAAGGGGACATGGTCGCGCACGGCCTCAACCGCTTGCAGCACGGCCTGACGCACAAGGGCAAGGAGCTGCCGCCGGTCAAGGCCAGCTGGCAGAACGAAAACCGTCTGCGCTTCGCCATGAAAAATCCGCAGCCGGGGATCATCGCCCAGTTCTGCGCAGCGGTGGGCCTGAAGGTCATCGGCATCCGCCGCATCCGCATCGGCGGCGTCTCGATCGGCAAAGTCCCGGTCGGCCAATGGCGCTACCTGTCCGGCAAAGAGAAGTTCTAAAACTTCCACTGCCGCCACACATTCCGGCAGCGCGCCCGCGTGCTGCCCACAACGCTTATCAGGATTACTCACATGATTCATAACGACGTATTGCGCAGCGTGCGCTACATGCTCGACATCAGCGACAAGAAAGTTGTCGAAATCATCAAACTCGGCGGCATGGACGTAGAACTCGCTGACGTGCTGACCTGGCTCGACAAGAAAGAAGAAGACGAAGAAGGTTTCGTGCGCTGCCCGGACGAAGTCATCGCGCACTTCCTCGACGGCCTGGTGATCTTCAAGCGTGGCAAGGACGAAAGCCGTCCGCCGCAGCCGATCGAAGTGCCGGTGACCAATAACATCATTCTGAAAAAGCTGCGCGTGGCCTTCGAACTGAAAGAAGACGACATGCACGCGATCCTCAAGGCTGCCGAGTTCCCGGTGTCCAAGCCTGAGCTCAGCGCACTGTTCCGCAAGGTCGGCCACACCAACTACCGCCCGTGTGGCGACCAGTTGCTGCGCAACTTCCTCAAGGGTCTGACCCTCCGCGTTCGCCCGGCTTGATCCCCTCTGCGGTGGTGATCGATGGTCGCCACCGCAACGCATGACCGTTCATTCCCTGCAAAAATAGTGGCTCCGCTTTTCGTGGCTGACGACTAGGGTGTACTGATCCCTAATCTTCAGGACTCGCCATGCATCCGTATTTCTCCCTGCAAGGCCGCACCGCTCTGGTGACCGGCGGCACCCGTGGTATCGGCAAAATGATCGCCAAAGCCTTTGTCGAGGCTGGCGCGCGCGTCTATGTCTGCTCACGTGACGCCGAAGCCTGTCATCAAACCGCGGAAGAACTCAGCGCCTTGGGCATCTGCCACGGCATGGCGGCGAATCTGGCGAGCGAAGAAGGCGTGCAGGAACTGGCCGCGCGGTTGGGCGAGCAGATCACTCATCTGGATATTTTGGTTAACAATGCCGGCACCACTTGGGGCGCGCCGCTGGAGAGCTATCCGGTCAAGGGCTGGGAAAAGGTCATGCAGCTCAACGTGACGTCGGTGTTCAGTTGCATCCAGCAGTTTCTGCCCTTGTTGCGCAAGGGTGGTTCTGCGGCGAATCCGGCGCGGATTATCAATATCGGTTCGGTGGCAGGGATTTCTTCGTTTGGTGAGCAGGCGTATGCCTACGGGCCGAGTAAGGCCGCCTTGCACCAGTTGTCGCGGATTTTGGCGCGGGAACTGGTGAGCCAGCACATCAACGTCAACGTGATCGCGCCGGGAAGGTTTCCGAGCAAGATGACTCAGCATATTGGTAATGATCAGCAGGCATTGGCCGAGGACACGGCGTTGATTCCGATGAAGCGCTGGGGGCGTGAAGAGGAGATGGCGGCGTTGGCGATCAGCCTGGCAAGTACGGCCGGGGCGTATATGACCGGGAATATCATTCCGCTGGATGGTGGGTTTAGCCTCTGACATCGGCGGTGAAGCTATCGCTGGCAAGCCAGCTCCCACAGGTTTTGTGGTGTGCACAAATGATGCGAACGCCCGAGAACCTTGTGGGAGCTGGCTTGCCAGCGATGGCGACCGCCCGCCCACCACCAGACTTGAGGGCTGCCGGGTTATCATGCCCACCCTGCCCCGTTTCGAATGCACACCATGACTTACAGCGTCTCCCCCATCGGCTTCGTGCGCTCCTGCTTCAAGGAGAAATTCGCCATCCCGCGCCAGCCACAACTGGCCCCTGCCGCCCGTGGCGTGCTGGAACTGGTGGCGCCGTTCGATCAGGGTGACGCCGTGCAGGGTCTGGAACAGGTCAGCCACGTCTGGTTGCTGTTCCTGTTCCATCAGGCGCTCGAAGAAAAACCACGCCTGAAAGTCCGCCCGCCGCGCCTGGGCGGCAACAAATCCATGGGCGTATTCGCTACTCGTGCGACGCACCGCCCGAACGGCATCGGCCAATCCGTGGTGAAACTGGACAAGGTCGAAGCCAATCGGCTGTTTATCTCCGGCATCGACTTGCTCGACGGCACGCCGGTTCTCGACATCAAACCCTACGTACCTTACGCCGACATCATCCCCAACGCCGCCAACAGCATCGCCAGTGCGGCGCCGCAGCTGATTGAAGTGCAGTGGACGGACTCAGCACTGAAACAGGCGCACACACACGCTCAGCGCCTTGATGAGCCGTTGGTGGCTTTGATTGAACAGTGTTTGGCTCAGGACCCGCGTCCGGCGTATCAGACCCCGGCACCTGAACGCGAATATGGCGCGCAATTCTGGGATCTGGATGTGCGCTGGCATTACCCGACGCCCGAGCAGATCCGCGTGCTCGAAGTGATTCCCGCCACAGCCTGAGACCTCGGTCAATGTAGGAGCTGCCGAAGGCTGCGATCTTTTGATTTTGATCTTAAAAGCAAGATCAAAAGATCGCAGC
>NZ_AKJD01000167.1 GCF_000282515.1 Pseudomonas sp. GM80 | reverse complement strand
AGGATGTTGACTGGGCTGGCCTTATCGCGAGCAGGCTCACTCCTACAGGGATTTGGTCACATAACCCTGTGGGAGCTGGCTTGCCAGCGATGGGGCCGGCAGCCTTCATGCAGCAGCGTTCTTTTCCTGCAATCCGTCAGACGATTCGCTGATTGTTGGCTATGGCAACGTCGTATGAGACGGCCTACCTGACTCTAGGACATTGCCTACAAAACCGCCGGATTCATCCGCTATCTGACAGGTGATGAATACGAAACTATTGAGGGGCACAAAGCAAAAGGCAGTCAGTGCCAACAGCCAAGGAAGGCGCATGCTTCAGAATGATCGGGAAAATCTTGAACTCGAACGGCTGCAAAATGAAATACGCAAACTCGTTGTCGAGAGACTCAAGCTCATGGCGGAGGAACGCAAGTTCAAGCGAGAAAAATTCTGGTATCCCGTTGACGTCGGTACGGGGGTGTTAACCGCGATTGCCGCAGTATTCAGCCTTTTGGCAAAGCTCTAACCAAACCCACAGAGGAGAATGATCATGACCCTGGAAGAACGCGTTGCCAGAATTGAACGTCTGTATCGAGAGGACGTTGAACTTGCCGAACGAGCGCAAGACCTTTCCCCAGCGGAAATTCGTTCCGAGCTGTTCAGGTTCAGCATGGGCGCATTATTTGCCTTGGTGGTGCTCACCCTCGGGACGATAGTGCTCCGTTCGCTTTGAAACGTGTCCTGAGCAGACCGGGAACAGAAACGGGTCTGAAAACGACATTTGACGTGCTCATTGCCGACAGCCATTTTCCCAAAAACGACATCCCGCCGATCTGATCCGTACAACCATTCCTCAGCTAAGTCTTTGCTTCTGCTGATTTATCGCGGAGAATCGCGCCCCTGTTTCGGCCGGAGCATGTCTGTCGGTTTTTTCCGACGCGTCCTGACCGAGTGGCAAGTGACCGGAATGCGGAGATCCGACCGGATGAATGATCAGGCCAAAAGCGTCGACCAGCGCTTTGAAGCAGCAGCACCAGCCGAGCTGTCGAGCTGGAATCGCCAGGACACCACCTGGATGTTGGGACTGTTTGGGACGGCCATCGGCGCCGGCACCCTGTTTTTGCCGATCAATGCGGGTCTGGGCGGCTTCTGGCCGCTGGTGATCCTCGCGCTGCTGGCGTTCCCGATGACGTTCTACGCTCACCGTGGCCTGACCCGTTTTGTGCTGTCCGGCCGCGAAGGCGCCGACATCACTGATGTGGTCGAAGAGCATTTCGGCATCAAGGCCGGTGCGCTGATCACGCTGCTGTATTTCTTCGCGATCTTCCCGATCCTGCTGATCTACAGCGTCGGCCTGACCAACACGGTCGCCAGTTTCCTCGAACACCAACTGCACATCACACCGCCGCCGCGCGTCTGGCTGTCGTTGGTGCTGATCCTCGGCCTGCTGGCCGTGGTGCGTTGCGGCGAGCAGGCGATCGTCAAGGCCATGAGCCTGATGGTTTATCCGTTTATCGTCGCGCTGCTGTTCCTTGCGGTGTACCTGATTCCGCACTGGAACGGCGGCATTCTCGCCACCGCTTCGCACGTGCCCGCACCGTCGGCGTTGCTGCACACGCTGTGGCTGGCGATTCCGGTGATGGTGTTCTCGTTCAACCACTCGCCGATCATCTCGGCGTTCGCGGTCGATCAGAAGCGTCGTTACGGCGTGCATGCCGAAGAGCGCAGCTCGCAGATCCTGTCTCGCGCCCACGCATTGATGGTGCTGATGGTGCTGTTCTTCGTATTCAGCTGCGTGTTGACCCTGTCGCCTGAGCAACTGGCGGAAGCGAAGGCGCAGAACCTGTCGATCCTGTCGTACCTGGCCAACCACTTCAGCAACCCGACCATCGCCTTCGCGGCGCCGTTGATTGCGTTTGTGGCGATCTCCAAATCCTTCCTCGGTCACTACATCGGTGCCAGCGAAGGCCTCAAAGGCCTGATCATCAAGAGCGGCAACCGCCCGAGCGCCAAGGCGCTGGACCGCATCGTGGCAGCGTTCATGCTGGTGGTGTGCTGGATCGTGGCAACGTGGAACCCGAGCATTCTGGGCATGATCGAGACCATCGGCGGCCCGGTGATCGCGGCGATTCTGTTCCTGATGCCGATGTACGCCATCCGTAAAGTGCCGGCAATGGCACGCTATCGTGGTCAGGCGTCCAACGTGTTTGTCACCGCGGTAGGCTTGGTGGCGATTTCGGCGCTGATTTATTCGCTGACGGCTTAAATATAAATAGCCAGACCTAAAGATCGCAGCCTGCGGCAGCCCCTACAGAGATAAAGGTAGGAGCTGCCGCAGGCTGCGATCTTTTTTTACATCCTCAACTCAGAACGTAATCGACCGGTTTCAGCGCCGGCGGCACCTCTGCCCCCAGTTCCGCCAGGACATCGCGCTCGATACTGCGCACCAGCGCATCGGTCGGAAGATCGTTTTCATCGCGGCCAAACGGGTCTTCCAGCTCATCGGCAATCGCATCCAGACCAAAAAACGTGTAGCTGACAATCGCCGTGAACAGCGGCGTCAGCCAGCCCAGCGGTTCGGCCATGGCGAACGGCAGCAGGATACAGAACAGATAAATCGTCCGGTGCAGCAGCAAGGTGTAGGGGAAAGGCAGCGGCGTATTCTTGATTCGCTCGCAGGTCGCCTGCGCCTGGGTGAGGCTGGTCAGATGGTTGGCCAGCAGCATGTAGCGCCACTCGCTCAGTTCACCGTTTTGATGCAAATCGGAACATTGCTGGCCAACCGTCTGCAGGATTCGCCCGCTGTAATCGGGCGTCTGCGCATCCGGTTTCGGCGTGATCCACGCGTTGCTGGCGTCGGCTTCGCTCTCTTTGCGCAGGCGTGCGTTGAGCGCATGGGCGAAACCGCACAGGTTGAGCAGCAACGGCTGGCGCTCGGCAGACTCACGGATGACGTGGGTTTCGCGGATCACCGAGCGAATGTGCACGATCACCTCGCCCCAGGCCTTGCGCGCTTCGTACCAGCGGTCATAACAGGCGTTGTTGCGAAAATTCATGAAGATCGACAGCGACAACCCCAGCAAGGTGAACGGCGTGGCGTTGACCTTGGTGAAGTTGCTCGGGTGCAGGATTTCGATCAGCACAATGGCCGAGGCCAGCAGGGTGACCATCAAGGTGCGCAGGGCGATGCGCTTGGCAATCGAGCCTTTGAGGGTGAAGAGAATGGCGAATTGGTTGACCTTGGGTCTGATGATCATGCTGTGCGGTTCCGATAACCCATGGAAAATGGCGGTTCAGCCGCCGGTCATGTTCATGAAACGTACGACCTGGACGTCGTCGTTGACTTCGAAATTGTGCCGATAGGGCTTGAGTTTCATCGCCTCGATGATGGCTTTCTCCAACCGCTGCGGCTGCCCCGGATGCGCGCGCAACACGGCCTTCAAGTCCACCGAGTGCTCGTTACCCAGACACAGTAGCAGGCGACCCTCAACCGTCAGCCGCACGCGGTTGCAGGTGCCGCAAAAATTGTGGCTGTGCGGCGAGATGAAACCCAGACGAATATCCGGCGCCTCGGCCAGCCGCCAGTAGCGTGACGGGCCTTGAGTCGACTCGGCAGAGTCGATCAGGGTGTAGCGCTCGGCGATCTTTTCGCGCACCTGCGCACTGGAGAAAAACGACTCCGCACGGCTGTGTTCGCTGATGATCCCCAAGGGCATTTCTTCAATGAAAGAGACGTCCAGCTGGCGGTCGATCGCGAAGCTGACCAGGTCGTTGATCTCCTGATCGTTGCGCCCCTGCATCACCACGACATTGAGTTTAGTGCGGGTAAAACCGGCCTTGCGTGCGGCATCGATGCCGTTGATCACCTGCGCTAGATCGCCGGTGCGGGTCATCTGCTGGAAGCGCTGCGGGTCGAGGCTGTCGAGGCTGATGTTCAGACGCTTGACCCCGGCATCGAACAGCGGCACCGCGAGTTTGCCCAGTTGCGAACCGTTGGTGGTCATGCACAGTTCACGCAGGCCGGGCAGGGCGGCGATTTGCTCGCACAGCTTGACCACGCCCGGACGGATCAGCGGCTCGCCGCCGGTGAGGCGAATCTTGCGGGTGCCCAGGGCAACAAAACTCTGCGCCAGTTGATAGATCTCCTCCAACGTCAGCACTTGCTGGCGTGGCAGAAACTGCATGTCTTCCGCCATGCAATAAACGCAGCGAAAGTCGCAGCGGTCGGTCACCGACATGCGCAGATAGTCGACGCGGCGGTTGTAACCATCGATCAAGACACGCTCTGACATGACAGCCTCGCAAGTATCAAAACAGCGGATGAAAAGGGTGAGTCAGCGCAGGTTATGAGTAACTTCTCAAGGCGTCCAATCACTGTTAATGACTGGCTGATTGATGCCGTCGATGATGAAATTATTTTCGCGAAAAGTTGCTGATTTAGTTTCGCAAGGTACCGTAAATAAAGGGTTTTTCTGCGTGATAGATGTTTTCGATAGTGCAGTCATTAATAGCGATTAGACAATAATTTGTATCGGTTCATATCCTTGCCCCGGCAAATCAAACGACGACTTTTTTACCCTTGAAAGTCGGCCGTCGTTGTTTAACCGAATCAGGTTTATGCCTGTGTGCATCGTCATGGAGAGTCCCATGTCACAAGTCGACCGTTACAAACCCTACAAAGGCGCCGCTGCCGGTTGGGGCGCTGTCATCAGCCTGACCAAATCCTGGCTGGGCAGCGAAAACGCCCTGAAAAACATCCGCGCCATGCTCAAGACCAACCAGAACGGCGGCTTCGACTGCCCGGGCTGCGCCTGGGGTGAGGCGCCGGGGGCGAGCATGTTGAAGTTCTGCGAGAACGGCGCCAAAGCGGTGAACTGGGAAGCGACCGGGCGTTTGGTCGACCCGGCATTCTTCAACAAGTACACGGTGTCGAGCCTGGCCGAGCAGAGCGACTACTGGCTGGAATATCAGGGCCGCCTGACCCACCCGATGCGCTACGACGCGCGGGTCGACCGCTATGTGGAAATCAGCTGGGAGGACGCTTTCGCACTGATCGCCGACCACCTGAAAAATCTGAAATCGCCTCATGAGGCTGAGTTCTACACCTCGGGCCGTGCCAGCAACGAAGCGGCGTTTCTCTATCAATTGTTCGTCCGTGCGTTTGGCACCAACAACTTCCCCGACTGCTCGAACATGTGCCACGAGGCCAGTGCGGTGAGCATGAACGAGACCTTGGGCGTCGGCAAAGGCACCGTGGTCTACGAGGATCTGCACCACGCCGATGCAATCTTCGTCATCGGTCAGAACCCCGGCACCAACCACCCGCGCATGCTCGAACCGCTGCGTGAAGCGGTGAAGCGCGGCGCTCAGGTGGTGTGCATCAACCCGCTGAAAGAGCGTGGCCTGGAGCGTTTCCAGAACCCGCAAAACCCGCTCGAAATGCTCAGCAACGGCTGGGAAGCGACCAACACCGCGTACTTCCGCCCGGCGCTGGGTGGCGACATGGCGATGATTCGCGGCATGGTCAAATTCCTTCTGCAGTGGGAGCGTGAAGCGCAAGTGACTGGCGGCGAACCGGTGTTCGATCACACGTTCATTGCCGAGCACACCACGGGGCTGGACAGCTATCTGGCGGAAGTCGAGGCGACCAGTTGGGAGCATATTCTCGAACAATCCGGCGTGCCGTTGCATGACATCGAACTGGCCGCGCGCATGTATGGCCGCGCCAAAAGCGTGATCATGTGCTGGGCCATGGGCCTGACCCAACACGTGCATTCGGTGGCGACCTTGCAGGAAGTCATCAACCTGCAACTGCTGCGCGGCAACGTCGGCCGTCCGGGCGCCGGGCTTTCCCCGGTGCGCGGGCACAGCAACGTACAGGGCGACCGCACCATGGGCATCAATGAACTGGCGCCGGCAGACTTGATGGACGCGCTGGAAAAACGTTTCAACTTCGACGTGCCACGCATGCACGGGCACAACACGGTGATGGCGATCGGCGCCATGGAACGTGGCGAAGCCAAGGTGTTCATCGGTCTGGGCGGCAACTTTGCCCAAGCCACGCCGGACACCCCGCGCACCCACGCCGCCATGCGCAAACTCGACCTGACGGTGCACATCGCCACCAAGCTCAACCGCAGCCACTTGGTCACCGGTCACGACGCGTTGATCCTGCCATGCCTGGGGCGTACCGACATCGATATCCAGGCCGAAGGTCCGCAAGGGGTGACCGTCGAAGACACGTTCAGCATGGTGCACTTGTCGTTCGGTCAGTTGAAACCGAAGTCGGCGCACTTGAAGTCCGAGCCGGCGATCATTGCCGGGATCGCCGCCGCGACGCTGGGCAAGCATCCGATCGACTGGGAATGGGTGGTGGGCGACTACGGGCGCATCCGCAACCTGATTGCCGATGTGATTCCGGGCTTCGAAAACTTCAATGAAAAACTGTTGATTCCGGGTGGCTTCCACCTCGGCAACGACGCCTCGGATCGAGTCTGGAACACCGCCAGCGGCAAGGCCCAGTTCACTCCGTGCGTGCTGCCGGAACACCTGATCAGCGAAGGTGTGCGCAACCTGCCGGTCAAGCCGCATCTGATCCTGCAGACCATGCGTTCCCACGATCAGTACAACACCACGCTGTACGGCCTCGATGATCGGTATCGCGGGGTTTACGGCATGCGCGACGTGATCTTCGCCAACGAGCAGGACATTCAGCGCCTGGGTTTCGAACCGGGGCAGAAGGTTGATCTGGTGGCGCTGTGGGATGACGAACGCGAGCGTCGGGTCAGCGGTTTTACCCTGATCGCCTACGACATTCCGGCAGGGCAGGCGGCTGCGTACTACCCGGAGACCAACCCGTTGGTGCCGCTGGAAAGCTATGGCGAGCGGACGTACACGCCGACTTCCAAGTTCGTGGCGATCCGCCTCGAAGCCGCTAAGGTCAGCAACCTGATCCCGTCGTCGGCGGCGTAACCCGCAACCCATAAAAACACTGGCAATTTGACTGGCTGCAGGCGTTCGCGCCTGGCGGTGGCCCGGGTTCGTGCTGCCGCTTTTCAGCCTGGATGAGGACATCATCATGTTTAACCTGGAGGCACTGGACCTGGCGCGCATTCAATTCGCGTTCACGGTTTCGTTCCACATTATTTTCCCGGCGATCACAATTGGCCTGGCGAGTTTCCTCGCGGTACTCGAAGGCCTGTGGCTGAAAACCCGTAACGACACGTACCGCGATCTTTACCATTTCTGGTCGAAGATTTTCGCGGTCAACTTCGGCATGGGCGTGGTCTCGGGGCTGGTCATGGCGTACCAGTTTGGCACCAACTGGAGCGGCTTTTCGGATTTCGCCGGGAGCATCACCGGGCCGCTATTGACCTATGAAGTGCTGACCGCATTCTTCCTTGAGGCGGGGTTCCTCGGGGTGATGCTGTTCGGCTGGAACCGCGTCGGCCGTGGCTTGCACTTCTTCGCCACAGTGATGGTGGCGATCGGCACGCTGATTTCGACCTTCTGGATTCTGGCGTCCAACAGCTGGATGCAAACGCCGCAGGGCTTCGAAATCGTCGATGGCCGGGTGATGCCGCTGGATTGGCTGGCCATCGTCTTCAACCCGTCATTCCCGTTCCGTCTGGCGCACATGGCGATTGCCGCGTTCGTGGCGACATCGTTTTTTGTCGGTGCGTCCGCTGCCTGGCATTTGCTGCGCGGTAACAACACCGCGCCGGTGCGCAAGATGTTTTCCATGGCGTTATGGATGGCGTTGATCGTTGCGCCGATTCAAGCGGTGGTCGGTGACGCCCACGGTTTGAACACGCTGGAGCATCAACCGGCGAAGATCGCGGCCATCGAAGGCCACTGGGAAAACGCCGACAACGGCCCGACGCCGCTGGTGCTGTTTGGTATCCCGGACATGGCGGTGGAGAAGACCAGATACGCGCTGGAAATCCCCTACCTGGGCAGCCTGATCCTCACTCACAGCCTCGACAAGCAGATCCCGGCGCTGAAGAGTTTCCCGAAAGAAGACCGCCCGAACTCGACCGTGATCTTCTGGAGCTTTCGCGTGATGGCCGGGCTGGGGATGTTGATGATCCTCGTTGGTTTGCTGGGGTTGGCGCTGCGCCGTGGCGGCAAGCTTTATGGTCATCGCGGCTTTCAGCGACTGGTGTTGGTGATGGGGCCGAGCGGCTTGATTGCGCTGCTGGCCGGTTGGATTACCACAGAAGTCGGGCGTCAGCCGTGGGTGGTTTATGGCTTGCTGCGCACGCACGACGCGGCATCGCATCACTCGGTGGCGCAGATGAGCACATCGCTGGCGCTGTTCGTGGTGATCTATTTCACGGTGTTCACCGTGGGCATCGGCTACATGATGAAACTGGTGAAAAAAGGCCCGCAGCCGCACCACGAACATCCGCCTGAAGGCGACCAGACACAGACACCGCGTCGACCGCTTTCGGCCGCGACCACTCCCCTCGAATCCACGACCTCGGTCCACTGATAAAGGAGCATTGAGTCATGGGTATTCAAGGTATCGATCTCTCGTTGATCTGGGGCGTCATCATCGCCTTCGGGGTGATGATGTACGTGATCATGGACGGTTTCGATCTGGGCCTCGGGATCCTGTTTCCGCTGATCCCGGACGAGCAGGAACGCGATGTGATGATGAACACCGTCGCGCCGGTCTGGGACGGTAACGAAACGTGGCTGGTGCTCGGTGGCGCGGCATTGTACGGCGCGTTTCCGCTGGCGTACGGGGTGATTCTGGAGGCGCTGTACCTGCCGCTGATCTTCATGCTCTGCGGGCTGATTTTTCGCGGTGTGGCGTTCGAGTTCCGCTTCAAGTCTTCGCCGCAGAAACGCCACTGGTGGGACAAGGCGTTCATCGGCGGCTCGCTGCTGGCGACGTTCTCGCAGGGCGTGGCGATCGGCGCGTACGTGGCCGGGATTCCGGTGCTCAATCGGCAGTTTGCCGGTGGCGGTCTCGATTGGCTGGCGCCGTTCCCGCTGGTGTGTGGCGTTGGCCTGGTGGTGGCGTATGCGTTGCTCGGCAGCACCTGGTTGCTGGTCAAGACTGAAGGCATGCTCGAATCGCGGATGCGTCATTACACACGTCCGCTGGCCTGGTTGCTGATGGCGATGGTAGGGGTGATTGGCGTGTGGACGCTGCAACTGCATCCGGAGCTTGCGACGCGCTGGTCGACCCACGGCCATCTGCAAGTGTTTGCCGGGTTGGTGGTGTTGGCGCTGCTGGCGGTGTTCGGCTTACTGCGCTCGTTGCGGCAGCGTCATACGCACTGGCCGTTCGTGTTCACCCTGGTGCTGATGTTCCTCGGTTACATCGGTCTGGCGCTGAGCATCTGGCCGAATATCATCCCTCCGTCGGTGAGCATCTGGGCCGCAGCGTCACCGCCATCGAGCCAGTTGTTCGCGTTGATCGGCGCGCTGTTCATCCTGCCGGTGATCCTGATGTACACCTTCTGGAGCTACTACGTATTCCGCGGCAAAGTGAGGATTGGCGATGGCTACCATTGATTCGCGTGAAGTGAAAACCAGCCGCTGGTACAAGCGTCTGGGCTGGCTGTTGTTGATCTGGTTTGGCAGCGTGGTGTCGCTGGCGATTGTCGCAAGCCTGCTGAAACTGGCGATGTACGCGGCGGGAATGAGAACCCACTGATAATAAAAAAACCGGAGCCTGGCTCCGGTTTTTTATGGTCGGCAGTTTCTCTGAAAGTTGCTGCTTAGTTGCTTTTAGTGTTCCTCCAGCAACACTTGTGTTGCGCCCTATACAGTCGGCAAGGGCGATATAACCTAAGCGTTATTGGTTCTTTTGAGCGGGCGCGCGGCTCCTCTAGCATGGGCTCATGGGGCGTTTTTTGACTTTGGGGTTCATAGACTTGGTTGCTTGTCTGGCAACTAACCCGTTGCACTGCCTATCGCATTTCTAAAACTACAGCAGACATTGCCGTGCACTGATTGCCGACCAACTTTTGGTAGGCGGGGCCGGGTATTAGCTGCGATTCAAGGAGCTGTTACATGCATTACCGTTCCCGTTCATTACTGGCGGCCGCTGTCGTGACCGCCATCTGGCAACTGCCCGCCAAAGCCGAAGAATCCGCTGCGCGTTCCGAAGAGGGCGCGCGCCTGGACACGGTGTTGGTCACCGGCAGCCGAGGCACCGCGCGCACCGTGCTCGATTCGCCGGTACCAGTCGATGTGCTGACCGCCGAAGACCTCAAATCCGCCGGCGCTGCCGACGGTGAACTGGGCGCGGCCTTGCAGACACTGCTGCCGTCCTTCAGCCTGCCGCGCCAGTCCAACTCCGGCGGCGCCGACCACGTGCGCGCCGCACAACTGCGTGGCATGAGCCCGGATCAGGTGCTGGTGCTGGTCAACGGTAAACGCCGCCACACCTCGGCGGTGGTCAACGACTCCTCGAAAATCGGCCGGGGTACCGCGCCGGTCGACTTCAACTCAATCCCCATCAGCGCGATCAAACGCATCGAAGTGCTGCGTGACGGTGCCGGCGCGCAATACGGCTCCGATGCAATTGCCGGGGTGATCAACATCATCCTCGACGACGCCCCTGAAGGCGGCGAAGTGACCACCAGTTACGGCGCCTTTCACACCCATCAGGACGCTATCGGCAAAACCACCACCGACGGCCAGAACAGCGTGACCACCGCCAAGATTGGTACGCGCCTGGGCGAAGAGGGCGGCTTCGTTCGCGGCGGCACCGAGTACAAGGATCGCAACCCGACCAACCGCGCCGGTTTTGATGGCTTCGACGACACCCCGAACCAGCGCAACTACGTGATGGGCGACGGCCTCGCGCGGGACGTCAACCTTTGGTTCAACAGCGAGCTGCCGCTGGCCGGCGGCAAGGCCTACAGCTTCGGCACCTACAACCAGCGCCACACCACCGGCGCCGAATTCTATCGCTACCCCTACGAACAGCCACAGTTCTACCCCAACGGCTACCTGCCGCAATCGCTCGGCGACAACAAGGACGTCTCGGCCACCGCCGGTTTCAAAGGCATGATCGGCGACGACTGGGACTTCGACAGCAGCGTCACCCATGGTCGTAACCGCTTTGATGGATCGACCCGACGCACCCTCAACGTCAGCCTCGGCGAAGACTCGCCGACCAAGTTCGATACCGGCGATTACGAGCTGCGCCAGACCACCTCCAACCTCGATTTCAGCCGCGAATTGCGCCTCGGCGAGCGCTCGTTTGTGCTCGCGGTCGGCGGTGAATATCGCTACGAGAATTACCTGACCTACGCCGGCGACGAAGCTTCTTACATCGGCTCCGGCGCCGATGGTGCCAACGGCCTGCGCCCGAGCGAAGAGTCGGATCTGGATCGCAATGTGTTCGGCTCTTACGCCGAATTGTCCGGCGATCTCACCGACCGCTTCTTCGTCGACGCCGCCACGCGCTGGGAGCATTACGACGACGCCGGCAGCAAACTCACCGGCAAACTCAGCGGTCGCTACAAACTGACCGAGCAATGGGCCCTGCGCGGTGCGGTCTCGAACAACTTCCGCGCGCCGTCACTGGCGCAGAGTGGCTTCCAGAACACCACCAGCAACTTTGGCGACGGCGGCACGTTGACCGACATTCGCGTGCTCTCGGTCAACGACCCGATCGCCCGCGCACTGGGCGCGGAAAAGCTCGATCCGGAAACCTCGAAGAACTTCAGCCTGGGCCTGACCTTCCAGTTGAACGAACGCTTTGATGCGTCGCTGGACGTGTTCCGCATCGACGTCAAAGACCGCATCACCCTGTCGCAACGTATTGGCAGCGATGCGCTGGAAAACTACATCAACGACAACTTCGGCGTGGCCGGCGTGCACGACGTCAACTTTTTCACCAACGCCGCCGACACCAGCACCCACGGCGCCGAACTGGTGCTCAATTACCACCAACCGTTGTACGACGGGCAACTCGGCTTGACCACGGCGTACACCTATAACCACACCAAAGTCACCAGCACCAAAGGCACGCCATCGCAACTGACGGCGTTGGGCATCGGCAATGACGCACTGGTTGGCGTCGAAGAAACCAACACCCTGACCGACGCCGCGCCGAAGGACCGCTTCATCTTTTCCGCTAACTGGGCCAGCGAGCATTGGGGTTTGCTCGGGCGCCTGACGCGTCAGGGCGAGACCACTCGGGTGTTTGATTTCGGTGATTCGCAACCGGAGCAAACCTACGGCGCGGTGTGGCAGCTGGATGCCGAGGTGGCCTACAAATTCACGCCGAAATTCAACATCGCCGTGGGCGGCAACAACCTCACCGACAATTACCCGGAGCGTTCCGGTTCGGCGATCAACTACGGCGGCAACCTGCCGTACGACGTGCTCTCACCGATCGGCACCAACGGTGCTTACTACTACGCCCGCGCCACCTATGGTTTCTAACGCGGGGCCGGGGCGGCATCTGCCGGTTTTTCAGGCGCTGCTGATCACGCTGGGCATGGTGATCACCACCGACATCCTGAAAACCGCGCCGACCGTGGCGCTCAACGTCGGGCCGGAGCATTTCTACCTGGTGTGGGTGCTCGGCGGTGTGGCGTCGATGATTGGCGCGCTGTGTTTTGCCGAAATGGCCACGGCGTTTCCGCATCCGGGTGGCGACTACCATTTTCTGCGCACGGCGTATGGCGAACGCATGGGGTTTCTGTTTGCCTGGTCGCGGTTTTCGGTGATGCACACGGGCTGGATTGCGCTGTCGGCGTTCATGTTTGCCGATTACTTCAATGCGGTTGTGCCGTTGGGACAGTATGGCTCGGGACTGTTTGCCGGCGCGGTGATAGCGGCGTTGGTGCTGCTGAATCTGACGGGGAAACACATCGGGTTCATCACGCAGACATTGCTGGTGGGATTGCTTGCACTGGGTTTCTTGAGTATCGCCAGCGCCGGCGTGCTTCTGGCTTGGCAAGGTATTGAACCGCCGGTGCCGAACGTGTCGGTGCTGCCTGAAAACAGCGGTATGGCCGGGTTTTCGGCGGCGATGATTTTCGTGTTTCTGGCGTTTGGTGGCTGGAGCGATGCGGCAACATTATCGGCTGAAGTGCGTGACGGTCGGCGGGGGATTTTCATCGCCATGCTGGGGGCGCTGAGCGTGTTGATGATCATCTACCTGGCGCTCAATTGGGCGTTCGTCCAAGGCCTGGGATTCGCCGGGCTGGCGGCGAGCAATGCGCCGGCAGTGGAGCTGTTGAACCGCGCTTTTGGCGCGCCAGGGGTTATGCTGATTTTGCTGATGGTGGGCGTTGCCGCCATCGCCACCATCAACTCGACGCTGCTGGTGGGTGCTCGCACCACCTACGCTGCTGCTCGCGATGTGCCGCAGTTGCGCAGTTTTGGGAATTGGGATGATCGTCATGGCGTGCCGCGCAAGGCGTTGCTGGCCGAAGGCGCGGTGGCGTTGTTGCTGGTGTTGTTTGGCAGTTTTACCCAGAGCGGCTTCAACACCATGGTCGAGTACCTGACCCCGGTGTATTGGTTGTTTTTGAGTTTGAGCAGTGTCGCGCTGATCATTTTGCGCCGGCGCTTTCCGCTGGTGCCGAGGCCGGTGAGGGTGCCGTTGTATCCGCTGTTGCCGTTGCTGTTTTTTGGGTTGTGCCTGTACATGCTGTATTCCAGCGTGACTGTGGTCGGGTATGGGGCTTTTCTGGGGATTGGCGTGTTGCTGGTGGGCGCATTGATTCTGGCGGGGTTGAGTCGCGTGGCGTTGACGCCTCGGCAAGCTCCTGAACCGCTTTCGGACTAGAACGAAACCTGCGCCGGTTGCGACAGCCGCAGGACCGAAAGGTCGCCGGTGATGCGTTTGTACGCCAGTCGAATCGCTTCGATGTTGTTACCGTTTTTCGCACTGTTCTCATGCAAGATCACAATGACTTTGGTGCTCAAGCGCTCTGGCTCCTTCGCCCCGTGATCGCTCCACTGCCCGTAAGCATCGAGCACCGTGAAGCCGTCGGGAAAGCGCGGCGTCACTTCCTTGTCGAGAAACTCACGCCAGCGCGCCGGGTTGACTGCACCGTCCTTGCCATCAATCGACCCCACCGAGAAGTACAACTCGGTGCGCAACCATTGCGCCTGCGCCGGTCGTGCGGCGTCGCCTTGCAGGGTTGAACTGGCGGGATCATGGGTGTGAACGGACACAGGAGGAGGGCTGGCGCAACCGGCGACTGCGAGGAACAGTGCCGCCAGCAAAAGACGTTGAGGCATGGAACATCCTTATTGAGCGGTGGGTGAACATGGCGAGTATAAGGTTGCCCATTGATCGTTAATAAAGACCTAAAAAGCAGCCTGATAGGCGCTTCGGGAATAACTGATTCACCCCCCCCTGTAGGAGTGAGCCTGCTCGCGATAGCGCTGTGTCAGCCAACTCATTATTAGCTGACACGGCGCCATCGCGAGCAGGCTCACTCCTACAGGGGATTTGTGGCGTGGCACAGATTGCATTCACGCCGCATGACCTGTTGGAGATAGCATTCACGCCGCATAACCTGTGGGTGTCTGGCTTGCCAGCGATAGCGGTGTGTCAGCCAACTCATTATTAGCTGACACACCGCTATCGCGAGCAGGCTCACTCCTACAGGGGGGTTGTGGTGTGGTGCAGATTGCATTCACAGCGCATGACCTGTGGGAGTCTGGCTTGCCAGCGATAGCGGTGTGTCTGTCGCTGGAGATTTTGAATGGGTTGGCCCCTTCGCGGGCGAGCCCGCTCCCACAGGGATTGTGTCTGCTACGCACTCGGCGGCTTGGCCAGCGCAATCCCCGCCGCGCCCAATCGCTTGAGTATTTCGAACAGCAGATCACTTTTGGTCACACCGACAATCCTCGGGCTGCCCACATACCCGGTCACCGTCAACGTGATCCCGTCCGGCGACAGCTTGCTGAACCGAACAAACGGCGCCGGTTTATCGAGGATGGTTTCGTTCTCGCGGTAGGTGCCCAACAGCAGTTCCTTCACCTCCTCAGGGTCGATATCCAGCGGAAACATCAACTCCAGCGACGCCACGCCCTGAGCACTGCCACCCAGCGTAACGTTGCGCAGGTTCTGCGAGATCAGTTGCGAGTTCGGCACGATCACGATCGAGCGGTCGCTGAGCTGGATCTCCGTGGCGCGCACGTTGATCCGCCGGATATCGCCTTCGACACCACTGATGCTGATCAAATCACCGACCTTCACCGGCCGCTCAGTCAGCAGAATCAAACCCGAGACGAAGTTCTTCACGATCTCCTGCAAACCGAAACCAATGCCCACCGACAGCGCACTGACAATCCACGCCAGGTTGGTCCACTGCACGCCCAGCGACGACAGCGTCAGCAGGATCACAAAGGCATAGCCGATGTTGGAAAACAGCGTGCTCAACGACGCGCACATGCCCGGGTCCATGTCGGTCTTGGGCAGGAATTCATTGTCGAGCCAACGGCGCAAGGCGCGGATCAGCCAGATGCCGATCATCAGCGCCAGCACCGCGTTGAGCAGATGCGCCGGAACGATGTTGAATTTGCGCAACCCGGCGCCGCCGAGGATGGCCATGATGTTACTCGCCAACTGCCCGAGCGTGGTGCCGATGCCACCGACGAACAACGCAATCACCGCCAGCAGCAACAGGGCGGCGCGGCTGAATCCGGACAACAGAATCGAGATCTGATCGAGACGCCGATCGCCGATGCCGAGCAATTGTTTGAGCGCCTTGCCGCTCGCGTGTTTGGGCGAAAAAGCGTACTCGCAGCCGTCCTTGATCACCTGGATCAGCAGGTAGAAGCCCGATAGCACAATGTAGGCCCAGACCACTTCATAGGTGATGAAACGCGCCAGCGACACGTAGCCGGTGAGCAGTGCAATCGCCGAGACAAACATCGCGATACTGGCGATGGTGTACATCACCCCGGCAAACGTACTGTTCGCTTGCGGGTCATTGCCGGCCACCACCGCCTTGCGCACTTTGCCGACGCGCAACAGCAGCGTCACGACGATGACCATCACCACCATCGACGTCACACCGCGCCCGGCGAGCACGATCTGACTGCTCATGCCGGTGGCGTTGCATACCTGCACCAGCGTCACCAGCACCAGCAACGTGCCGGAGAGAATACGCGGGAAGCGTTTCAGCGCTTGCGCCACCTGATCATGAATCGCCGGCAGCCGCCATGAAGGATGATCGATCGACAACAACGCACGACTCAGCCCGGTGATCAGCACGCAGGCATACACAGCCTTTTCGAACTCTTCGGAAAACGTCGACAGCACGGGCGTCAGCGGCGCGTGGCGAGTCAGCGCGTAAAACAGCAAATGCAGGGCGAGGGCGGTGGTCGCAATCGTCGCCAGCGCCGAAGCAAACGCCAGTGCACTGCGGCGCAAACGCCCCTCGGGCACGCGATGAATGCAAAGCCAGGTCAGCCCGCGCTCGGCCAGACGCCGGCCGAACGTCCACACCACCAGCGCCAGCAGCACCAGCACCACGGTAAAAAAATAGCGCCCCGGTGCCCACACCGTGGCCCAGGTTTGGGCCACTTGATCGACGAAAAAGCCGAAGCGCTGACGATCGTCCAGCGAAGGCTTGACCAGTGGCGTCCAGAAATCCGGGTTCAGCACACTCTGCGTGCCCAGCGTCAGCTCGCTCTCCAGCAACGTGCGCCGAATCCCGGCGATTTGCGTAATTAGATCCGCCGCACTCTGCTTCAACGCCGCCAGACTTTTCAGCGTCCCATCAACCTTGTTCTTCTGCTCCGTCAACGCCGCACGCTGCGCGACGATGTCCGCTTGCTCGGCGGCGATTTCCGTATCCGGCGCCGCGCCCAGCACGCCCAATTGCACCGCCAACTGCGCCTGCTGCGGCAGCAACGCCGCCGACAATTTGTCGACGTCCAGAATAAACGCCTGCACCCGATCCTGCGGGCCTTCGAGCTGGTTGTAATTGTTCGCGGCGGAGATTTGCTGTTTGAGGCCATCGAGGCGCTGTTGCAGGGCCTGCAAGTCACTTTGCGAGATCACCGGGAGCGGGGTGGCAGCGGTCGCGGCAGGCGCCGGCAGATCGGCGGCCCACAGCGATGGACTGCCGGCGGCGAGCAGCATGAAAACGATAAGAAACAACGACTTCAGGGTGTGGCGCATGGGGCAGGCCGACTCTCGATTAACACACAACCTAAGAGGTTAGGTGATCAGGCCGGATGGGGCGGAAAAGTTTCACGGCAGGTAAGAAATGAGCAATGGCGCAAAATGCTGCCAAAATGTTCTATATCAGCCGTAGCACGGGCTCAACGCTGGTTTGTGATTACAGACTAAACCGCTGTAATGGCTGTCATTTGTCTGCGCGACACTCGTCTCGCCAATGATTGGGAGGACTTATCAGAATGGATTACCTGATTCGCACCGCGACCCCGGCAGATGCCTCGGCGATCAGCCGGGTCATCATCCATACGCTTCGCGAGTCCAACGCGCTGGACTATTCATCTGACATCATTGATCAGGTGGAGCAAAGTTTCTCGCCGCGAGCAGTCCTGGACTTGTTGGCCCGGCGTCAGGTCTTCGTGACCACGCTCGACGGTCATGTTGTGGCCACCGCGAGCCTTGATCACGACATTGTTCGCAGCGTGTTTGTCGATCCACGCCACCAAGGGCTGGCGGTCGGCAGACACCTCATGGAGCAGCTTCAAACAGCCGCCCTGAGCGCAGGTATCGACCTGCTGCGTGTGCCCTCGTCGATTACTGCCGAAGGCTTTTACGCGGCGCTGGGCTTCACGAAAGTCCGGGATGAGTACCATCAGGCGGAGCGCACGATCATCATGGCGAAGGCGCTGGAGCACTAGGAAAGTCGTCATAGGATTTGGGCAAGTATCCCCAGATTCTCAGGATGTCTGCGCGTACTTCAAACTCGAATCCAATGTGCGCCACAGCCCTCGATATCTCGTCGGTGTGGTCGATGATCTTGCGTGCCAGCAGTCGTCCTTCCGAGGGGGCCAGTTCCCATAAGCCGATGTCGAACCATTCGACGCCCGCAAAGGGAAACGGCAAATGGTAGAACCATTCGACGTCCCATTCCGAGATATATCCGTTGACGTACTTGGATCGATAGGACGGACGCCAGCCCTCAAGCCTGCGGAAATGGTCGATCAGTTCATCCCACTTGGTTGTATTCGCCGCACTTGCCAGGTTTCTTGCCGTGACCGCTGCGTGGATTTTCTTCCGTTTCGCCGCGTCATGCCTCGCGTTGGATCGGGGTAGTTCGCTCATGTTCGGTCGTGGCTTTCCTGGGGTTGATTGGGGAGTGGGCAATTTTGGCTCGGAAAACGATGATGTGCGAGCGCGCCAAGGCACAACCGAACTGGCGGGTCAGGGCAGCAGGTGAATCAGTTGTGGTTGCAGAGCATCAGCGCCCACGTCGAGCAGGGCGAGCGTCACCGGCAATTTGAAACGACGGCGACCGGCGCTGCCCGGGTTCAGGTAAAGCCGCTCACCACGCCATTCGATCAAGGGCTTGTGGGAATGGCCGGTGATGATCAGTCGGGTATGGTTGTCGAGGAGGGCGGGGACGTCGGCGATGTCGTGGATGAGTAGGGTTTGCCAGCCGTTGAGGTCGAGCGTGAGGTGGTCGGGGAGGTCATTTGCCCAAGGCAGATCCAGATCGTTATTGCCGCGCACGGCGTGGACTGGGGCGATTTGCGTCAATTGGCTGAGGATCTGCGCGCTGCCAATGTCGCCGGCGTGGAGGATGAGTTCAACGCCCTGGATCGCGGTCAGCGCCTCGGGGCGGAGCAGGCCGTGGGTGTCGGAGATGATGGCGGTTTTCATGGAGAGAGATTAGCAGGTTGGTCTGGAGGGCAGTATTCAGCCCGCGGGCATCAACGTTGATGAGGGATATCGTCGGTATACTCCTCGATCAGAAAACCTGGGATGCCGATTCCCTTGTTGATCTTTGGAAGGAACTTGCAATGCCTGCAGGCAAACGTGAACTGGCGCGGTTGGAGCGCCTGCTGATCACCACGCTGACCGAGGCGTGCGAAACAGCAAAAGGTGAAATCAAAGGCTTTACCTGGCTGACCCACACGGGTGACCTGAATGCAGTGGCTCACCCCCTGAAAGTGATCTGGGTGTTTGAAACGCTGGCCGACAGACAGCTCGCCCAAATTGAGGCAAAAGAGCGGATCTTCGAGCTGACGGCTATCGCGTTGAACGAGGCTGGTATCGAGCTGAAGCTTACCGATCGCAATGTCCGCTTCGACTCGGAGCAAGAGTGTCAGAACATTCAGGGCGGCGATTGGCAGAAGCGGCTGGCCAAGGACTAGGTGCTGGCATTCGGCGGCAAAATGGTCGGAGTCAGTCACTCATCTCCGAACGACGCACTCACGTCAAAACGCCGCAAAAGATTTTGAACCGCTCCCGGGCACGCTCACCTAATGATTAGCCCATGGATAATTCCACAGGCGATCTGCCAATACCGGCATGCTCCGAGAGGTGGTCAACGTGGCTAAAGACGATAAGAAAAGCAAAGGTGAAGCTTCCAAAGCCAGTAAGGAATTGAAAGACAAGAAGTCATCAACGACGAAGAAGGCTGCGGCGGCTTCGGCTCTTTCGAAATCCTCCGACAAGGATAAGAAAGACAAGAAAAAAGACGCCGAACCGAAAAAGTCTGCCAAGAAAGCTGATAGCAAGCCCGAAAAGGCCAAGAAATCTGAGAAATCAGAGAAGGCCGAAAAACCGGCGAAGAAGAAAAAGTAGTCTCTGCTGTCTGCCAGGGCATTGCGCCCTGGCTACTTAAGGCGGTACTCGTTCAGTCAGCCTGGTTATCGCAATACGTTTGAAGAAAGTGTGCGTGTGTGTTTTCTGGACTCTCCGAGCCTTCAAGCGAGGGTTGCGCGGAACTACATCATCCCCGCGCGAACCTTGGATCGTGAGCCAACCCAGCGTCGCCCTGCGTTAAAACTCAAGCCAGAGAACGAAGTCGATCTGCTTCTGAATCACACGCCCTTGGAGCCTGATTTGGACTGGGCTAATGAGAAAAAAAGGATCGAAAAATTATCGTGGTGGAAAGAGTCCGGCTTACCAAGCGATGGGAAAGCTTGGCATTTTCACCTGATGGGATTACTTGGCAATTTCACATACCCAGCCGATGAGAACGATTTGAAGTGGCTGAATGTGCCTTATGGTCAGTTGACGTTTGACGTGGAAGGGAACGACTTTGAGGACGCTAGCCATCCTTCACATCGATATTTCAGTCGAATAGTTCACTGGCCAGGGGGCGTTTCTGGAGTGACAATCGGTCGTGGATACGATCTGGGTCAACAACCTGATCCAAAGACCGATCTTGCCAATGCCGGCGTAAGGGAGCCGTTGCTGTCGTGGCTGGTTGGGGCTAAAGGAAAGCAGGGGCAAGCTGCAAAGGCCTATCTGAACAGTGCCAGCAAAGAAATCAGGCTTCATACTATTACTCGAAAACAGCAATATAAACTTTTTATTAGTGTCTACGAGGTTATGAAGCAAAGCGTTCTGAGTATATCCGGAGGAGGAGTCAACCAGAAGGATTACGGTATTTTGTCTTGGGATTCGGTTAGTAAAAAAATACAAGATATCATCATCGATTTACGATATCGCGGCGACTATCACAAGCCGTCCCGAAAGTTTATTCAGAAGCCATTTGTTGAAAATGATCTGGAGAAGATCAAGCAAGAGATTTCCAGAAAAAGTAATTGGGAAAGCGTGCCGTTGGAGAGAGTCTCCGAAAGGGTTCGTTACTTGGAGGGTCAGTGATGAAGTCTATTTTCTTAGTGATTTTTATATCGTTCCTTCCGTCTTGTTTGAGTGGCGCAATTGCTGCTGAGTTTGACTATAAGCAAGTGTATCGAGCAGATACCGGCAAGGTAGATAAATATATAGTCAGGTATTTGACATCTTTTGCTACTCCGTGTGTCACGGTGCAAACGTTTATTCCTGGTGGTGACGGAAAAATATTTAAAGAAAAAGAGTTTTGCTCTATAGATGGAAAAAATTTAATTGATGGGTATTCTGAGGTTGAATTAAAAAAAGGGGAGTTTAAGGAAGGTAGGCTTGTATTGACCTTCGAAGTTACTCCTCTTGCGCGTGTAGAGGGATACGTTGAAGCGTGCGATGTAACGTTCGAGAATGGCTCGCCTCAAGGTTTGTTTTGCAAAAAGGCTTGACCCTTGGCGGCCAAGAGTGTGTAAAAACGGCTTCGCAAACCTTGCTATGATTTCTGAGGATTTCATCGCAAGGATCGCCCATAAAGCGCTTTATCCAAGGTGAGCATCGAGGCCAAAGCAACGTCCATCCAGAGAGCCTCGACGATTACGTAACGGATACCAATCCGGTGCGCGTACTCGACGTTTTTGTCGACGAACTTGACCTGAAAAAACTGGGTTTTTAAGGCGCCATGCCGGCAGATACTGGCAGGCCGGCTTACCATCGCGCTGTCCTCCTGAAGATCTACATCTACGGTTATCTGAACCGCATTCAGTCGAGCCGGCGACTGGAACGAGAAGCCCAACATAACTCCATTATCTTGTGGTTTTGGCTGGATTAATTCGCCATAAGACCTATTATATTGGTATTAGCTGATTGATTGGAGTGCGCATAAAACCTATCATTCGGTTACTGACTGCCATTTATTGGGTTGGATGCACACTATGTTGGATTTAAGCTTTAGTAAGCCGAGCGAGGTCGTGAAGCGCCTCTGCGATCGCTTGCGCACAGAGCGCCTGGCGCTGGACATGACTCAAGCCGACTTAGCCGGGCGTGCTGGCATTGCAGCCAACACCGTGTCCAACCTGGAAGCCGGGCGCAATGTCGGGTTTGAGAACGTTGTCCGGATCGCCATCGCCCTTGGTCGAACCAAAGAGCTTGAAAGCCTTTTCTTGCCGAAGCTGGAGAGCATCGAGGACATCAAGCGCTATGAGACCAGTGCCAAGCGTATGCGTGTGAAGAGGAGTCCTGGTCTTGCTTGAACAAGTGAATGTCTTTTACGAGGGCTGGGGAGAGCGATGGCGTTGGGGCACGCTGGTGTCTACAACTCTGACCGGTCGCCCAAAGATCGTGTTCGAGTACAGCAACGAAGCCAAGCAAAGTGGATTGGAGTTATCGTCCTACAGGCTGCCGTTGAAAGGCCCCCAGTTGCGTCAACATTTTCCCGACTATCAATTGGACTTGCCAGGGCCTGTTTATGACTCGTTGCCGGACGGGTGGGGCATGCTGCTGATGGACCGTATGTTCCGCAGACGTGATCTCTCAACGGCACGCATCGGCGCACTGCAGCGGCTGGCCTACATTGGTAGCAATGCGATGGGCGCCATGACGTTTGAACCCGTGGCGCCCGAAGGTCAGAAGTCAGAAGTCCACATTCCATTGGAGCAGCTTGCCGCCGAAGTGAAGAGCGTGCTCCACGGAGAAGGTGGCGAGTTCCTGCAGACACTGATGTTAGTGGGTGGTTCACCTCAAGGTGCAAGGCCAAAGGCGCTGGTTTATCGCAACCCCGAAAGTGACGCTTTTACTACGGCTGTTACACCGGGCTTTGAAGCCTGGCTGGTTAAGTTCCCAGCCAAGGAAGAGCATGCCGAGGTGTGTGCTATTGAAATGGTCTACGCCCAATGCCTGCGTTTGTGCGGCATCGAGACTCCTGACACGGCGTACTTTAGTCTGCCAAATGGGTTTGCGGCGTTTGCAAGCAAGCGCTTTGATCGTCAGGACGGCATGCGCGTACCCATGCAGAGTCTCGCGGCCTTCACTGGCGCCAATTACAGGTCTCCAGGCGTTTTGGACTACGTCAATTTCATGCGCGCGACGCAGATTTGTACCAACGACGTGCGAGAAATGGCGCTGGCCTTCGAGCGTGCCGTCTTCAATGTTGCGTTCAACAACAGAGACGACCATCCGAAAAACTTCTCTTACATCATGTCGAAAGAAGGTCAGTGGAGACTGGCGCCGGCATACGATGTGACCTTTTGCGAAGGGCCTGGCGGATATCACCAGATGGACGTGATGGGGCATGCAGAGGAAGTTTTCCGCGCGGACATGCTTCGGCTTGCAGAGGAAGCCGAGGTGCCCCAGGAACTTGCCTGCAAGATGATTGACGGCATTTGTGATGTGGCCAGCCTGTTTGCAGCTATCGCCGATGAGATGTACCCGAAGGTTATTACGCGCGATACCCTGCGTATGATTAAAGGCTGCATCGACAAGAACGTTGCCCGGTTACGAGAAGGTGACAACGGCCACGGTCGCAGATGACGACCGCCGGCGAGAGTATGGCGGCGTAGTTCTCCTCACATGCCAGCGCATCCCCGTATAGATAAGCGTGTGAGGCGCGATCAGGCGTGTTTCGCCATTTGGTGTTCTAAAAGACAGTGGGCCGCACGGAAATAAGACATGGATTTGGTTCAGATCGCACCTGCGGCATACCACATTACGGACGACTACTGGCATCTTCTCAGGGCAGAGGGATGGCGCTGTTTATATTCTCGTCGAATGTGAAGCGTCTTTCGTGAGTTACGAATGCCTGATCAAGCTGAACGCCGAGGAGTTGCGTGACTACCACGGCCTGGGCTGGCTATCCATTCAGCACCTGGCTAATCGAATAAATTACTTCGTCGGTGATTACAACGACAGAAAAATCACAGGGCCATTGCTTGACGCAGCCATTCAGGCATCGAAGCTTTGGTCATCTGAAGGCGCTGGGTTAATGTCAGTTCGCACCTATTTAGACGACCACCATGTTGGAAACGGTCATCAATGAGTGACTGCTTCTGGCCAAAAGTAGCCACTCAACAGCGTGTCAGCGAGTCCATAGCCCGCCACTCATTGACTGCTAACGCTCGGTAATTTGGCCGACTTCATATCACTTTTTTCTCTGCTCGGTTCCGCATTTGCCATGATAGGATCTAAGAAAAGTAACATCTTAGCCTATAGCAAGGAATGTTATGAAACAACGATGTCCTTATCAATGATTATAGGAGTCAGTGGAAGTACGATGAACATTACGAAAAAAACAACCTTGCCCTTTATTGGAATCAGTGCGACTGTCGTTGGGGGGTTGCAGATATTTTTGTACGAACCCTTGATTGCAATTGCGCAAGCACAATTTGACGGTGTTCCTCTTCGACTGATCATGGAGATAATTTTAACCATTGCAGCTCATTCAACTATAATTTCAATAGTTCCGCTATTGCTGGCCGCATTTAACAAGGTCGCCATAAGCTACACAATCCTTATCTTATTTATATCTATATATATACAAATCGCAGTAGGCATAAATTCCATCGGCCCGACGGTAAGTGCTATAGCTTTTTCAATTTTAATTTTTTATGCATCAACAAAGGCAAGTGAACTTATTCGGCATTTTCGTGCGAAGTGACTTCCTATAATAAGTCGTCCAAGTGATTCGTTTCGCTCTCCGGGACTCTCTGCTGCTCCGCACCCTAAGCTTCAGCGAGTGGCTGCTTTGGGTTGTGGATTCAATCGATCGCGACAGGCAAAAAAAGGCCAGAAGCGGTCCTTTGAAAGCGTCTACGGAAGAAGGACCGATTCAGTACTGTGAAAGAACGACGGGAATTCCATCAGAGTGGTTGCCTCTAATGCCAACAAGCTGCTCCACTCGACGGGCATGATTGAGCCTCTAAGATGGGCTAGAGTGCCCCCTTTAACCAAACAGTAGAGCCACATCACATGCATTTCGTCCGCCACGGAGAGTACCTTGCCGCTTCACGTATTACTGGGCCTCGGCATAATCTCCTACAACTGCGCCTTGGAGTTGGTGAGCAGCATGAGCCGATCTGTGAGTGTCTCCCGCCGCAGGGGGCATGTAATCACGAACCATTAGTTGAGGCTGATATCGTTGCAAGCGTACTCGAAGGAACATCGGAGGCGAATCGACGCTTTGGCACCTCACATGTCGTTACCCACATCCGGTACGTCCGAAATGACACCAAGCCTGAAGTAGTCTACGGCCTCTTGGCTCTCAAAATCCTTGAGCAGTTGCATGTCGGCGGCACATTCGTTGAGGGCAGCAAGGTGTTCGAACGCTAATCCAGCCTCATTGTGATCGACATAATCCAGAACGATTTCACCACCACTCTCCAAACCCGCCTGAGCTAACGGATGGTCGTCCGGTACTGGGCCGGTTTGTTCGTATGCAATGGACATCAGCGCGGTGATTTCCTTGAGCACTTCTATGAAGTTGGCCCTCAAGTCGTTGTCAGGGGGGAGCATTGAAAACATCTCCTTCGATTACGGTGGACCAGGGAGCCCACGTTTGTGGTCAATTGTTGCTCAGGAACGGCTCCAGGCATGAACGCTTCGGATCAGGCTCTACTCATTTCCTCATAAGAAGCATCGATGACCGAGCTGTGGTCACCCCAAACAGCCGCGGCAACGTCCTGGATGATTTCCGCTAGCGTCTCAACGTCAACACTCTCGGCCTCAATACAGGCCAAACGTCCCGCCGACCAATCGATAACCGTACATTCCGGGTACTTCCCTAGCAGTACAGACAACGTTTTCTCAGGCGGCTCTTGGTAGTTGTACATGAAGTCAAAGCACAAAGTCCTGGCGTCTCGAATCGGGTACACCAGCATCCATGCATTCGACTCAGACCACCTCAAATCGCACTGTTGCAATGCTTCCTGTTTAAACATCAACGTCGTGTCGCGGCACTATGCCGTGGGCTTTTCGGGCCACGAATATCTCCTTGCCGGTGACAAAAACTCGGTACCGAGGAGCAATGGCGAGAAGCCAATGCTGAATCGGACTTGTGCAGTGTCTGATTGGCTAGCGTCACCGATGAATGAAATGCTGCTGCAGGAAGTCGTGATCTTCTTCGACCAGTCGAGGGTACCTGCTTGCGTCAAGCCTTTCGCGAAGTCTCCTGGAGTAACTTGCCTGCTCAAAAGCTACTTGGCTGCTGGCGCTGTCAAAG
Source organism: Pseudomonas sp. GM80 (assembly GCF_000282515.1). Classification (GTDB taxonomy): domain Bacteria; phylum Pseudomonadota; class Gammaproteobacteria; order Pseudomonadales; family Pseudomonadaceae; genus Aquipseudomonas. The sequence continues at coordinate 73,130 of NZ_AKJD01000167.1, read as the reverse complement.
AAAGACCGGAGATGAGCGAGAGCCTGATCAAATACAGGACCTTCAATACGCAGAAACAGACCTGTCAAATCTTGCTGATCCGTGAGCTCTCGATACAAGTCGATGGCGAAAATACTGCCTCCGTTATTTTCAGCATGATACACATGCACGTCGCCGTAGCCGCTGTAAGGGTGGGCAAAATACAACTCGTGGAGTTCGAGAATGTCGACGGGAATTTCAAGGATTGTAAATACCGCCTGCAGGTCGGCGCTGGGAGTTTTCTGGTCACCTTCCCAGGTTACTAAATCTGACATCGATACGCAGATGTCGAACTCTTTGGCATAGATGATTTTTCTGGACATTCTCATTCCATCGCTGAATGTTAGAGTTTCAAGGTGGCGCTTCATGAGGCATCGACTACGGGTTATGCCTGAAATAGACCGGACGAAGTGTCAGCTCATCACAGAAAGAACCAGCGGTCGCTATTCTATCTCCGCGAGAAGCCGGAAATGTCCCAATGCAGCCATGCACAAGCCTTCAAAATCTGATCCGTTCAGTGGCGACGGCCAAATCGTCACTGAACGGTATGGACCTAGTCTGTAATCTCAACCCTGTCCAAAGCCCGATTCACCGCCAGCTCCCCAAGCATCACCACCTGCGCAATGCCCAGCAACGTCTTGCGAATCGGCCCATCCACCAACCCCGCGACATCCCCCAGCATGATGGAGGCCGAGGCCAGCGATTCGCAGGCGTTGACCAGCAATGACTCGGTATCCGTTTCCGGATTAACCAGAAACATCGTGCTCGCCTGATACGGCGCAGCCATGATCGCGGCAGCGGGATTGAGGTAATGATCGAGTGCGCGTTCAGCCGCGTCGTGAAGCTTCCTTGAATCAAGCGATTCATAGGGTGAGGCCGGATCGGTTTCGGGTGGGTTTGGTGTTGGTTTGAACATTGATGAAACTCCACGTGTGTGTTTAGAGGAGCCATCACTCTCGCTACCAAACGAAGGGTGGCGGCCATACGAAGGTTGGTAGACCGGCCCACATGGAAAAACCGGCGCGCCCGAAGACGCCCTGCGCATGGCCACCAGCAAGCAGATGCGAAAAAGCACCCGCGTAAGGTGACGCGATACGCCATGTGGAGTAGCGGGCTACCAAACCCGATCACTGTTTTCAGTGACCGACCAACGATAGAGCCCGCGCTCCAAGCGCACAAGCCGGCGGATTCTGGCGTAGTCGTAGGCAACGGCGCAAGGCGTTGTAGCCTTTCGGACGTAACGTCAGGTGTCCTTAAACACATCCCCAAAAACGTTAAACAATGACGGCCGTCAGCGATGCAACCGCGCCGACGCTGACATGCAACTCAAGCGCAGCCGCCGCCAGACTGCCCAAGCGTGCGGCGCTCTCGAACACTTTGAAATTAGCGGGAGATGCCATTTCATCTCCGCAACGACAGCACATCGAACTGCAGTTTTTGATCACCGGAACGCATTACGCAGTTGGGTGATCACTTCTTCGACCGACAGTCCCGGCGTCTCTGGAGGTGTCGGGTTTTCCCCAAACTCTCTCCAGATAAACAGCGTCAGCTCGGCACCGTCAGTCGCCGCGAGGGCGTTTTCAGCGTAGGCAAAGTTTGCCAGTTGCCGATAGCGCTCATCCTTACAGAACAAGTCTTCGACCCAGTGATAAACCGGAATGAAATGGAAGTGAATGGGCCAGCCCGGTTGATGACCAAAGCGGCCAATGTAGAGATGCGCAGGAGTTAATATCCGCTCCATGAGCTGCTGGGTCTTGGCCAGCAGGCCACCCATTTCCGTCAGTGCGTCAGGCGATAAATCAGCCAATGATGAGGTGTTGAGCCTGGAACCCAGCATCAGATACCCGGGGAGGGCGCTCGCCAGGTGGTGGTTGATAATCCAATGGTCGGTTTCATGAACAATGAACTGTGGGGCAATTTCCATCGCCGTTTGTCCTGATGGAGTGGATGCGGCAGAGTAGCAAAGCTTGTTTGGCAACGCTGCGATTGACAGCGCGTGGCGTCAGCCATTGACGCTGCACAGCCATAAATCTGGCCGGAGTTGACCGTCGTCACGGCGTGATTAGGGACATGCGCCAATTTACGTAAGCGGATTCAAGGTTCGCCACTCCTGATTTGATCATTGGCAACCAGCGTTGTGTTGCTAGAGGAAGCCGCCCTTGACCTGCTCACTGATCAGGTCAGCCATCTTCCGCACCGGTTCAGTCATGCTGCGGCGAGAGCGATGGACCAGGCCGATATCCCGGTGAAAAGTGTGCGCCCCGAGGTCGAGTGCCCGCACGCCTGCCGGCCATTGCGGTTCGGGCGTTGTTTGCGGCACCAGCGCAACGCCGACACCGTTTTCCACCAGTTTGACGATCGCCTCCAGCTCATCCAGTTCGCACACCTCATGCAAGGTGAAATGCATTTGCCGCAGAAAGCGGTCGACCTGTCTGCCGCCGAAGGATGATCGGTCATAGCGAATGAACGGTTGGCTGGAGAGCAGTTCAGACCAGTCTTCTCCCGGCACGTCGCGCGGCACGATCAGGCGGTAGGGCTCCAGCGTCAGAGTCGTCCAGCGCAGATCGCTCTGTAGCGAGAAAGGCGGGCGAATGATGACGGCCATGTCGATCTCGCCAGCGTCGACGAGGTTCACCATCTCCATCGACAGCCCCGGGACCACACGCGTGCGGCACTGCGGACAATGTTGGTGAAACTTCGCCAGCGCATCCGGCAAATAGGAACGCTGCACCGACGCAATGGCGCCGATGTTCACCAGCACACTGGGCGGTTGTCCAATCGTCGTCGAGCCCAGGTTTTCGTAAAGCCTGAGCAACTCCTGCGCTTGCAGCAGGATCTGGTGGCCCATTTTGTTGAGGTGCGCCGAGCGGCCTTTCCTGTCGAATATCTCGAAGCCGAGTTCCGCCTCCAGCCGCTGGATTTGTGCGCTGACGGCGGCCTGCGTGAGGCCGATCTTGTTGCCGGCCGCAGCGAATGTGCCTTCGCGCGCCACAGCGATGAGTGTCTTGAGTTCTTTGATCATTCACAAATATTAATTGTGTTTCTAAGAAATATATATTGATTTTTCTGTTTTGTTTTCCGTCCTAGGATGTTTCCCATCCCCGGCAACGGCTGAACCGAGAGCGCCAATGACGGTGGGAATTCGCCAACCAACAAAAATATCTGGAGTTCTGATGAGCCTTTCACCTTTCCACCTGGCAATCCCTGTTTACGACCTGGCTTCAGCGCGGACCTTTTACGGTGAGGTATTTGGTCTTGAGGAAGGGCGCTCCAGCACGCAGTGGGTCGACTTCGATTTTTATGGTCACCAACTGGTCATTCACGAACACCCGAAAACCGCCTCGCAAGAGAGCGTTCACAGCAACCCGGTCGATGGTCACGATGTGCCGGTGCCGCACTTCGGCATCATCCTGGGTTGGGCGCAATGGGAAGCGTTGGCCGAGCGTCTGAAGTCGTTTGGGACCGAGTTTGTGATCGAACCGTACGTTCGTTTCAAAGGTCAGGTGGGCGAGCAAGCCACCATGTTTCTGTTCGACCCGTGCGGCAACGCCCTCGAGTTCAAGGCCTTCAAGGATATGAGCCAACTGTTCGCCAAGTAACAACAGGCATGGCACAACCGCGTTGTGCCATTTGATCTCTAGTGAGCTGGAAGCTCATGACTCTAGCAACTGCGATTACCCGCAGACCTTTCATTCCAACAAGAAGGCTAGACATGAAACGTATTCCCTTGGTGTGGCAAATCGTTGCCGGGCTGTTGCTTGGCGTGCTCGTCGGTTGGTACTTCAATACGCATCCGCAGTATCAAACATGGGTCAGCGCCGAGATCTTAAAACCGCTCGGTGACATCTTCATCAAGATGATGAAGATGGTGGTTGTACCGATTGTGTTCTGTTGCATGATCCTGGGGATTGCAGGCGGTGGCGACAGCAAGTCGTTTGGCCGGATGGGGGCGAAGTCGCTCGGCTATTTCTTTGCAATTACCGCGCTGGCGATCGTCATTGGCTTGTGTTTCGCCAACCTCTTCGAGCCCGGCACCGGGACCGATATTTCAGGCGTCTCGCACAGTTCGGCGGCCATTAACCTGGAGCCTTCGAAAGGCGCCTTGGTGATTTTGCAGAACATCGTTCCAGACAACGTGATCGTGGCGATGTCGGAGGCGAAGTTGCTGTCGGTATTGTTCTTCGCCGTGCTGTTGGGCCTGGCATTGAACGCATTGCCGAAAGACAAAAGTGCGCCTTTCATCGCCGTGGTTCAGAGCCTCTCCGATGCAATGTTCAAAGTCGTCTCAATCGTCATGGCTTACGCGCCAATCGGGGTGTTTGGCATGATCGGCGCGACGGTAGCGACGTTTGGTTTCGCCTCATTGTTGCCGCTGCTCAAGTTGATTGGCGTGGTGTATCTGGCACTGATGGTTTTCGCTTTGGTGGTGCTGGGCGGCATTTGCTACTTGATTGGCGAAAACATCTTCAAGTTGATCCGCTACTTCCGCAACGAGTTGATTCTGGCGTTTTCCAGTGCAGCCTCAGCGGCGGTCATGCCGCAATTGATGACCAAGCTGGAGAGCTACGGTGTACCGCGTCGGATCGTCAGTTTCGTGGTGCCGGTGGGCTATGCATTCAATCTCGATGGCGCGTCGATTTTTCTCGGCGTGGCAACAATCTTTGTCGCGCAGCTTTATGGCATCGACCTGTCGTTGTCTCAGCAGATTCTGCTGGTGGTGACGATGGTGCTGACCTCCAAAGGGGCGGCAGGGGTGCCGGGTTTTGCCATCATCATTCTGTCGGCCACATTGGCTTCAGCCGGGCTGCCGTTGGAAGGTGTGGCGCTGATTGCCGGCATCTTCAGGATCATCGACAGCGGCACCACCACGTTGAATGTATTGGGTAATGCCATTGCACCGCTGGTGATCGCCAAGTGGGAGAAGGTCGAACTGCAACCGCTACCCGCTCACCCAGCGGCAAGGGTCTAACCGGGACAACGCAGCTTTGCGGTTGCACCGATCACACGTGCACGTCTGCTGACACAGGGACGTTTTTTTTGGGTTTGTTTACTAGACGACCGGTCTATTGATTGTGAGGATTTATGACGGATTACGCTTCAGACACCGACCTTTTTTCACCCGTAACCATGGGCGCACTGCAACTGGCCAACCGGATTGTCATGGCTCCGGTGACCCGTAGCCGAATGGCCGAAGACGGCGTACCGAATGAAATGCACGCGACGTACTACGCCCAACGCGCCAGTGCCGGCCTGATCATTGCCGAGGCGACGAATATTTCCGCGCAGGGCCGAGGCTATGCGATGACGCCGGGGATCTGGTCGGAAGAGCAGGTCGCCGGCTGGAAAAAAGTCACCGACGCCGTACACGCAGCGGGCGGCAAAATCGTCAGCCAGTTGTGGCACGTGGGGCGTTTTTCCAGCGTCGAGTTACAGCCCGGCGGCGCTGCGCCGGTGGCACCTTCGGCGATCAAGGCGGAAGGCAGCACGTACACCGAAAAAGGCTTTGTCGAGGTGTCGATGCCGCGCGCACTGGAGACCTGGGAAATTCCAGGGATCATCGAGCAGTACAGGCTGGCCGCCGAAAATGCCAAGCGCGCCGGTTTCGATGGCGTGGAAGTGCACTCCGCCAACAGCTATCTGCTCGACCAGTTCCTGCGCGATTCCACCAACCAGCGCACGGACCGATACGGCGGCTCCATTGAAAACCGCGCTCGACTGACCTTGGAAGTCACCGAAGCCGTGGTCTCGATCTGGGGCAGCGAGCGCGTCGGGATTCGTCTTTCGCCGGTCACGCCGGATGCCGGGAACACGCCGCCCGACAGCAATGTCATGGCGACTTACGGCTATCTGATCCAGCAACTCAACCCCCTCGATCTGGCCTATCTGCATTTCGTCGAAGGCGCCACGGCCACCTCGCGCACCGTGCCTGAAGGTGTGGATCTGGATGCATTGAGTGCGCAGTTCACAGGGGCATTCATCGGCAATAACAACTACGACCTGGCGATGGCACTGGAGCGTCGGGCGCAGGGCCGGATTGATGCGGTGGCGTTTGGTCGTCTGTTCATTTCCAACCCCGACCTCGTGACGCGTCTACGTCGTGGGCTCGAACTGACCATCGCGCCACGCGAGAGTTACTACGGCGGTGGCGCCAAGGGTTACACCGACTGGCCAACCGCCAACGCCTGAAAAACCACGACCTGCGCCCGCTACGACGCAGGGTCGCCAACGCATTATCGCCAAGAGGTGTGAGCATGAATTATCTGCAAAACAAGGTCGCCATCGTCACGGGCGCATCGTCTGGTATCGGCGCGGCAACCACCCGCGCGCTGGCCGCAGAGGGTGTCCGTGTGGTGGCTGCGGCACTGGATAAAGAGGGCCTGGAAGCCTTCGTCGGCCAATTGCGCGAAGCCGGCCATGAAGTGGTCGCGTTCACCACTGACGTCACTCAAGCGGAGCAGACTCAGGCACTGGCCAGATTCGCCCGGGAAACCTACGGCACCGTCGACATTCTGGTGAACAACGCCGGGCTGATGCTGTTTTCCAACTGGGTCGATCTGGCCGTACAGGATTGGGAAAAGATGATCGACGTGAACATCAAAGGCTATCTCAACGCCATCGCGGCGGTGCTGCCTGTGATGCTCGAGCAGAAGTCCGGGCAGATCCTCAACATGGACTCGGTGGCGGGTCATCAGGTCGGCCCGGCCGCAGGCGTTTACAGCGCTACCAAATTCTTCGTCCAGGCCATGACCGAGTCCATGCGCAAGGAACTCGGTGTGCAGCATGGCATCCGCGTCAACACGGTCAGCCCCGGCGTGATCAATACCGGCTGGGCGGACAAGGTCAGTGATCCCGAGGGACGCAAGGCGGCCCAGGCGCTTAACCGGATCGCCATCGCACCGGACGATATCGCTCGGGCGGTGATCTACGCACTCAATCAGCCGGAAAACGTCACCGTCAACGACTTGATCATCTCGCCGACGCGTCAGGATTGGTGACGCTTATAGCGGCGGTTTTACCCCATCTGCTGTACCCACAAGCGACTCTGATCGCTCGACTTCATCAAGAGGAAACAACCATGTCAAAAAACATCAAGGCAGTACCGACCGCTGAGTACAACGCTGTCATCGCCACCGCCAATCAGTACGTCGAAGGACTGCGGATCGGCAGCGCTGCCGGCGTTGCACAAGCCTTCCATAAAGAGGCAGTGATGTACGGCTTCACCAATGGCGAACTGCTGGGTGGGCCGATCACCAACCTGTTCGACTTTGTCGAGAAGAACGGCGGCGCCCCTCAAATCACCACGCGCCTGGACGTCCTGGCAATCACGCCGACCACTGCCGTGGTGCGCGTCGACATGGAAAACGATGCGATTGGCGCCGACTACAACGACTACCTGACGCTGATCAAAATGGACGGCGTCTGGAAGGTGATTGCCAAGGTGTATCACCAGTTCGAAGCCTAAGCATCCACCGATCCCGGCGTGCCTGATGCCGGGATCGGCGAACGATTTATTGAAAGGGTTTATACGATGACGATGGTTGAGTATTCCGCTGTTCTGGAGGGCGACGCAGAACAGGTCTGGAGCGTGTTGAAGAAATTTGGCGAGATCGATAAATGGCATCCTTCGATCGTGAGTAGCGAGATCGAAGGTGGCATGCCGGATGGCCTGACCGGTTGTATTCGCAGACTCTTCCTCGCCGATGGCGCAGGGGTCAGGGAGCGGTTGTTGTCGGTTGATGATCGTGGGTTGACGCTGTCTTATCGTTTCGAAGAAGCACCTTTGCCGCTGGATAATTACGTGGCGACGGTTCGGTTGGTGGCGTTGACGGACTGCAGCCAGACGCTCGTTACCTGGTCAGCAAGTTTCGACCTGCAACAGCCGAATACAGCCGAGCATTATCAGGCGTTGATCCGCAGCCTGATCGTCGAGGGACACAAGGGGCTTCAGGCATTGCTGGTTGAGTAATGTACGACGCTGGCCAGTGGCGAGCGGCATTTCATTCGCCACTGGTTTGTCATTACGACGTTATTTAAAACGCGTTCAATACCCGCGTGTCGACACCCACCACCTCCGGCGGCATTTCGTTGATCAACACAACGGCGTCATCCCCACGGTTCAGATAGATCAAGTAGTCGCCAGTCTCGAACGTGATTTTGAAAGCGACCAGCCGGCTGTGCTGATCCGGCCACTGGTCGATAACGCCTTGAACCTGTGTGATGAGCTTGCCTGCCACCGCGAGGCGGGGTAATTCGGCCAGCAAATCTTCCCGCCGCCACGAACACTCGCCATCCTCCTCAATGCGAAAAGAGGCCGGCGTTTGCAGCTCCGCTTGATCGGCGCCGACACTTTCACCATCGCTGAGCAGGTACATCGCAAGGGTTTGATCTTCGCCAAAGCGCCATAGCAGTGAACCAACATCTTGCGAGTACGGTTCACCGTTGAAATAGTACTGGTCGTGCAGCAGCGCGCGTAGTGTCTGGCCGACCAGTAAGCGTGCATGGCCTAAATCCGAGGCCATCCTCTCGCGAGAGGCGATATAGCGGTTCAACACTGAGCGATACCTCTTGAGGCAGGACGAGCAAGCTGCGGAGTTTAGCCGGGCAGGGCATTCCTCAGGGGAATGCAGCGCATAAAATTAATGAATTTTTCTTGTCTCTGCCCATGGCGTAAGTTGCTCGCACAACAAGGAGCAACGCCATGCAATTGACCTCTGCAAAAAAATTCGACACCGCCCGCGCCAGCGAATACGCCCAGCAAAGTCGTATCGCCCTGGCCGGTTATGACGCCTGTCACGATCTGGCCGCGTGCATGTTGGCCGCCAGTCTCGGCCAGTCTCGATCGGCCAAGGTGCTGGTGGTTGGCGCGGGTGGTACGGCGCAGGAGATCATTGCGATGGGCGCGCTGGAGCCGGGTTGGACGTTCACCGCTGTCGATCCTTCTGCGCCGATGCTGGAGGCCGCGACGCAGCAGCTACAGGCAAACGATCTGTTGCACAGAACGCAGGTGCATCTGGGGCAGGTCGAAGATTTGTCGGCGGACGCGTCCTTTGATGCAGCGACATTGATCGGCGTGCTCCATCATCTGCCGGGCGATGCGGCCAAGCAGCAAATCCTGCGCGCGGTTCAGGCTCGGCTCAAGCCGGGCGCGCCATTGATTGTGGCGGGCAATCATTACGCCTACGCCAGCCAACCGTTGTTGCTTCAGGCCTGGGGCCAGCGCTGGCGGCAGCAGGGTGCGAGTGCGCAAGAGGTGCAGGCCAAGCTGGGGAAGATTCTGCAGGGCGCCGATCCTCCGCACTCCGAGGCGGCGGTTCAGCAGTTGCTGCATGACGCCGGGTTTGGTCAGGCGACGCGGTTTTTCAGCAGTCTTTTCTGGGGTGCCTGGCTGACGTGTAAAAACGTCTGAGCGCAGGTCTCACAGGGTTCTACGGCTGATCTATAGTCACTCAGTCGGCCAGCGGATTCGGCCATTGCGACTCGCCAGGAGTGCGCGACGTGATCACTCGACTGCAAGTTCTCAAACTGATCCAGATCAGCCTCGCGTTGCCAGCCTACACCGTGCCCGCCAGCGCGACGATCGGCTTTATCCTCTGGTACGGACTCGGCTTGCTGACGGGACTGCTGACTTCGCAAACGCTGGCGGGTGCGGAGTGGGGCTTACTGCTGCTGGTTGCGTCGCTGTATTCACAATGGGCGTGCTGGAGCATTTTTGCTGACGGGCTGGAGGACATTCCTGCGGTGCCTCATCTGCCATGGGTGGTATTCGGATTGGTGTTGACGCTGCTATTGGGCATCGCAGCCTGGGTGATTTTTCGCACGGGGCTGTTCGGGTTTTTGTGCGGTTCGCAGGGGATCGTGGCCTGCGTTCTGTTGGTGATCAATCTGCTGCGCAGGAGAGCGGCGGACAGCGGGCATTTGCGCGTTTGAAGATCAAAAGATCGCAGCCTTCGGCAGCTCCTACATTATGTAGGAGCTGCCGAAGGCTGCGATCTTTTGATCTTTAAAAATGCTGCTCGACGACATAACGACTCGGCACTTCCCCCAGTAATTGCTTGAACACCGTGGCAAACGCGCTCGAACTGCTATACCCCAACGCCATCGCAACCTGAGTGACCGACTGACCTTTGCCCAGCATCACCACCGCTGCGAGCAGACAAGCCTGTTGTCGCCATTCGATAAAACTGATCCCGGTGTGCAGTCGGAAATGCCGGGTAAAGGTGCGTCGGCTCATCCCCGCACGTTCGGCCATCTCATCGATGCCCACTTCCAGCGAAGGCTGATTCAAAAACTCGCAACACACCAACGCCAGGCGCGGCTCTGCCGGCAGCGGCGCATTGAGCGACAGTGCGGGCATCGCGGCGATTTCGTGCAGCAGCAAACTCATCAAATGACCGTCGCGCCCTTGAGTGGAATACCGCGCGGGCACGTCGATGGCTTTCATCAGCAGATGCTGCAGCAACGGTGAAACTTCCAGTACCTGACATTGCTCCGACAGCCCAAGTTTTTTCGCCGCTTGCTTACGGATATAGGTGTTGTGCAGGGTGACCGGACCACGCATCTGCATGGAATGAGAGAGTTGTGCGGGCACCCAAATACCGCGCTGAGGTGGAACGACCCAGTTGCCGTCATCGGTGAATACCGTGATGACACCGCTGGCAGCATAGGCGAACTGCCCCCGCTTATGATCGTGCAGCGGGAACAACGTGCCGTCCGCATATTCAGCGGCGGTCACGACCGCATCGCGTGGTGTGTTCTGGTAAGGATGGCCGGTGATTGTTCGCATGGCCCGATTCTAATGAAAGATGGCCTGTGACTGAAAGCGGGCCATCTCGATTACTTGCATATTTGCCCGATACGAGCACTTTCGCTCGGCGTCGGGAACGATTGATCATGCAAAAGAAACACCTCCTACTCGCGATCCTGGTCACTGCGGTGTGGGGACTGAATTTCCCCGTGACCAAGCTGGGCCTGGCCGACATCGATCCGTTGTTGCTGACCGCGTTGCGTTTCGCGCTGGCTGCGTTGCCCTGGGTGTTTTTCGTGGAGCGCCCACGGGTTGCGTTTCGATGGCTGGCTGCTTACGGGATGATCTTCGGCGTTGCAATGTGGGCGTTGATCAATCAGGGCATCGCGTGGGGAGTGCCGCCTGGCACCGCATCGCTGTTGATCCAGTGCAGCGCATTTTTCACCTTGGGCTGGGGCGTGATTTTTTTCGGCGAGCGCCTCGGGCGGCCGCAACTGCTCGGCGCGCTGTTGGCTGCCGCCGGGTTGCTGGGCATCGTATTGTGCAGCCCGGGTGATGCGTCGAGGGCAGGGCTGGCGTTGGTGATTGGCAGCGCAATGGCCTGGAGCGTGGGCAACGTCATCATCAAAGTGTCGAAAGTGCGCGAGATCTTCGCGTTCGTGGTGTGGGCCAGTCTATTTCCGCCCATCCCGCTGATGTTGCTGACGTGGTCACTGCACGGCTCGGCGCCCTTCATTGCGCTGCCTGCGCAACTCAATGCGATGACCCTGTTTTCACTCGCGTTCCAGGTGTATGCCGCCACGCACTTCAGTTATTGGGGCTGGAACCTGCTGTTGCGCGAATACCCGATCTCCCGCGTGGCACCGCTGTCGCTGCTGATACCGGTGTTTGGCATCTTCAGTTCGATGGTTATCCTTGGCCAACATCCGAGCCCTGCGAATTGGGGATTGATCCTGTTGGTGCTGGTGGCGATCGTATTGGGTTCAGGATATTTGCAAGGCGTGTTGGCCCGTCGTCGAGCGCGAATCGCCTGATCATCATCGGCGGATCGATTTGTCAGGGGGAATATCGGATATCCTGCCGACCTCGAAACGGATGTGTATTCATGGAGGAAACGGTGCGAATTTTTATCACAGGTGCTTCGTGTGCGGGGGTGACCACATTGGGTCAAAACCTCGCCCGTCTGCTCGACGTACGACACGTCGACGTCGACGATTTCTTCTGGATGCCCACCAATCCTCCGTTCACCACCAAACGGCCTGTCGGTGAGCGCGTGTCGATGATCCAGGAACAGCTTGGTGACAACGATTGGCTGCTGACCGGTTCTTGTATGGGCTGGGGAGAAGCGCTGATCACTGCTGTCGATCTGATTGTGTTCGTAGTGACACCCACGCCCGTACGCCTTGAACGCCTGGCTGCCCGTGAAAAGGCGCGCTTCGGTGATCGGATAGCGCCCGGCGGTGACATGCATGAGATCCATGTGGCATTCCGCGAATGGGCTTCGCAGTACGACGATCCAGACTTTTCAGGGCGCAACCGAGCGTGGCATGAGGCGTGGATTGCGCAGCAACGGGCTGCGCTCTTGCGGATTGACGGGGCGGGCGCTGCTGAAAAGATCGCTGCGGATGTCATTCATGCGTTAGCGCAGATAACACGATAACTGGAGCCGTGACGGATTTAGGGCGAGGCGGTCTTACGCCTACTGGCAAAAAATGTCAGTAGGCTCGGGCTAGCCACGTTTGAAACGCTTGAATACGCGAATTGCAACCAACCCAGCCCATTGGCCGCAATCAATCAGCAGACGCTTCATAAAACGGACGCACTGGCCGAGTCGGTAGCGTACAGCCCGTAGAATGATACGTCTGTCAGCTACAGGGCGCGCATCAATCAGGCATAGCTTGGTGGTGGATAGAGCCACTTTTGCGCCGATCGCTAAAGCAACAGCGAGGAAATACAGCCAACGATGATTCTTGGCTTTTTCATGTTGGCTTACCAACGCCGACAACTGCTTCAAGTAGGGTTTGGCAGCTGCGAGCCGGGGGATGATGCACTCGCTGGCCAAGGCGACTGTGTGGCTGCCGATACCCTCGTCCACAATACCCGGCGGACCATCAGGTCTGGCCGAGCAATAGTGGTAAGGCACGTACTCACACGTGCTCGACAGCGGCGATGACCGTGAGATATCACTGGAAAAGTACTTCACAGGACACAATCGTTGATTGTATTCGGCGATCTCTTTGCGAATGGCGTTCACATCATCATCGCTCACGGTCCGGCGATTCGCGGCGTAAAAACCTCTGGAGTCATCTGGCGCGAATTCAATGAAGTAGCCGGCTTCGCCTTCCTTGATGTGTGTGAAGGTCCACTGCGAATCGCGGCTCCACTGGCACGACCTCAGGTCATCCAGGCCATTGGCCTTACAGTAATCGTCGTAGCGCCTGATTTGGCTCAACAAGTAACCGCTGGCGTCCTGGACGTTCACCGTTGCCCCGTTCAGCAATGCGGTGTCTTCGTTGGCGCCGTTGTCCGCCACGAAAAATACCGCTGCAACCAAAGCCAGAGGAAACCAGAAGTGATCGTAAATCTGGCGGAAGCGTTCAGTGAGGTTGAGGTTGTCGTACAGGAGAACCATGACGCCCCATCCAGTGATAGCGCACAGCATCAAAAGGGGAATTAGCCCGACCTCGCTGCCCAGCTTACCCACACCATTGATTGCGTAACGAGTGGGCAGGTAATTGATGATTGGAAATAGGCCCAGGCAGTTCAATACACCCGGCAGGATCAGGAGTGCGAAGAAGCAGAACAGGCCACGTTTTTTGCCCACCGTATAGGCCGCTGCCGACAGTAAGGGAATCAGCAGCAGTGCCAGCATCACCAGAAAGCCCAGCGTGATCACCATGGCTTGATCGGGCGACCAGTAGCTTGCGATGACCTTTCCCGCTTCATCACGCTCGGTGAAGCTCGATGACACGACGCCCAAGCCTTCCAGGTTCTGGTGCAGATTGTAGGCGGCGCCATGGAGGAATTTTGAATAAGGGTGGAAGAAGCTCGCGACGGAAAATGACATTAATCTGAATCCTTGATTTCCTGGGTCATTCCTTGGTTAAAAACGCACTGAATGTGAAACACCGATCCTGCTGAAATGTGTCGATCAGCGACACCCGCCACGTTATCGACGGACCACCAAGTGCACAAGCCGGCGGATTCTGGCGGAGTTGTAGGCAAAGTCGCAAGGTGTTGTGGCTTATATGGCATGAGACGACGTGATGTTTAAACACCAGTCCAGAAACGGTTAAACACCGGGTGAGTGCTTCAGCGAAGTTGCTCATCGAGAGCCAATACTGGAAGCCTTGCCGCAACATTTGCAGGCCGTGGCTAACCTGTAGAACGGTTTGAACGGAAGCTGTTGGTGTTATCCTTCCGCCACTGCGCGTGACAAGGATCCGACTCGTCGGCGCGGAGTTTTTTGTCCTGCAGTTCGGCAAAGTTTCAGGACGGGATTTTCAAGGAAGAGCAAGGATGATTCATGAGCGAAAAGGCAAGCGCCCCCACCCTGAGATACCCAAACGCACCCCGGATAATTGCGACCGCGACGACTCTGCCGGCAGGCGCATCAAAGTCGTCATGACGCGCTCCATGAGATCGTTGGGTCGTGCGCTGTGGGGAACTTTTACCTACCTGGTTGGAGTTTTGATTAACCTCCTGCTGGGTGTCGCTGCGCTTGTGATCGTTCTCTTGGTTGTTCTCTACGCAACGGCTGATTCGACAAGCTCCGATATGGTGCCTCGGCTAAATGCGCTGGTCGCCACCGCCAACGACCATAAGGTTGGTTATTTTCAGGATCAGGACTGGTGTGAAGCGTTACTTGTCGATACGGGTAACTATGCCAGCTCGCCTGCCTCTACCTGCGGTGATGGCGACAATGCCAAACCCTTCGATGGTCACGGGAACGAGATCTTTGCCAAGGTCAGAGCGGCTGCAAAAAAGGCTGGAATAACCCCAATCAGAATAAGTGTCCTGTCTGAGAAAGGCACTGTTTCGTTCGCGCAAATCGATCTTTCGTGCTTCTACTGTTATGCCTCGTATATCTATTCGCCGCAGGCTGCATACCAGCCCGATAAGGCGGAAAAAGCCAGTGTCACGGATATGAGTGGGGGTTGGTACTATGTAGATACAGGTATCTGATCGTTCCACGGCAAAGAGGGTGATGAGCTATAAAGGCTGTTGAGTCGCCGCGTTAGTTATTCGGGAAAAAGAGAGTAAAAAGTATGAAGGTTGCAACTGGAGTGCGGAGTCTTTTGTTATGGATTTTTATCCTTCTGTTTATCGTTGTCACCGACACCTTGATATACCTTTCGACGTTGCTGGATTTTAAGGATGCCCCGCAACTTATATTTGTCTTCAGTTTCTATCTCCTTGCCTATCTGGCGGCTTTGATTCTGATGGTGGCAGCGTGGCAGTTTTTACATAAACTTCTTGCGGTTAAACCGTTGCCCGCTCAGAAAATAAAGCTTACTTATGATTTGACCTTTGAAGAGCATGAAAAAATCAAAGCGTTTTTGAGCGAAATCAGAAACTGAAAGCACGGCCTCGGTGAGGGGCTGCTTTGCTCTTTTTCCGCTACTCAGATCGGGTAGATATTCACTCAGACGACCAATTCCCATGTTCTGCCGCCGCCCACTGCGCCTGCGTAACGCCATAACACCTGCACAAAGCAGCCGCCCCGGACAGGTTCAACTCAGCGTCATACACATGCACCGCGCCTATCTTCAACGCCGCTTTTTGCGAGCGAATGTTCGTGGGCGCGATGTGCAGGTAAACGGTGTCGTAGGCGCTGAAGGCATGTTCCAGCATCAGCTGCTTCAGTTCGCGATTGGCTTCACCACCCCATTTTTCCCGCACCAGAAAGGTGTAGCCGATGGCGATGCTGGCGGGCAGATCCGGCGGCGTGTAGTAGCTCGACATCCCCACAATCTGCCCAGTGTCGATATCGAAGATTGTGAGTGCCTGACGCGTGGCCAATCGAGCGGCGAAATAGCTTTCGAACACCGGTCGTTGATAGCGATCCCGGGCAGGATGGCCGATCCATATCTCTGGATCGCTGGCCGCCGAAAACATGCCCTCACTATCACTCGCGGTCAGTGGCCTGAGTCTTAACGTGGGGCCGCACAAAACGGGTTGGCAATCAAAGTCGCGCACGATCTGGAGCTTCCTTTGCAAATGAGCCGAGAGACTGAACCCAGTCTAGGGCCGCAGAGGCTTATGGAAAGATCCAATGCGTATGTAATCGACAGAGCCAAACCGCAGAAGTGTCGGGCTCCGCTGTCATTCGCCAGTCGGGGCCGTTTCCGGTTGCAGATTGACCTGATCATTCTCACCCAACGAGCTGTATCGGTCGCGAAGCTTGCGAAGGTCTCGGGAGCCCATTTTGTCCAGGCACAACGTCGCATTTTGCGCATCGGTGGTGGCGCGTATCAGCTCGTCGATTTTCAGGTGCAGGATGTCATTGTCCCGGTTTTGCGTGTTCTGGATCAGGAACACCATCAGGAAGGTAATGATGGTCGTCGAGGTGTTGATGATGAGTTGCCAGGTATCGTTGTAATGAAAGTAGGGACCGGTAAAACCCCAGACTGCAATCAAGGCAATTGCCAGGAGAAAAGTTTTCGAGCTGCCGGCCCAGTTGGAAAGCGCCTGGCAGAAACGTGCAAAATTCATGGTGGCTGACTCTTGATGTGGGGATTGGATAGACCACACTGAGTCTTTGAAATTCTTTTTTACATTTCTCGTGGACGGTTCAATGGCCAAAATCATCAGCGCCCAGGACTTGCAGATCGACCTCGACGGTGCGAACGAAGCAGGCCTGTTCAAATGGCTGGTCGCCAGTTTTCTGATGGGCAAAAGAATCCAGGGTGAGATTGCTGCGAGGGCGTATCAGGTGATCGTCGAAGACCATCAGCGAGACACCCCGCAAAAACTCGCGCGTTGCACGCATCGACAACTGGTCGCCATGCTCGGTCAGGCTCACTACGTGCGTTACGACGAGTCAACGGCATCGCGCTTAGTGGCGCTGGCCAACAAACTGAACGATGAATACGCCGCCAAGGTAACGAATATCGTGGCGGCCAGCGCCGATCGTCAGGCGTTCGAAAAACGCTTGTCCGAGTTCGACGGGATTGGCCCCAAGACTGTCGAGATTTTCATGAGAGAGGCCGCAGGTGTGCTGTTTGAACACGCCAACCGGTCAACTCCCTCCCAGTGAGCAACGCGCGCAAATAGATAGCGGCGTGCTCACAAAATTCATTGTTTTTGATGGCTGGCGCTGCGGCTGACCGTTCGTCAGGCATGCGCTGCAATCAATTGAACATTGGTTCCTGGCTTCCTGACAGATAAGTCTGAGCAGACGAGATTTTTCTTCGTTTCGCTAACGGGAGAACACCATGAAAGCGATCGTCTACGACGGCCCGCACGGTGGCACCCTGAACCATGTCGTGCCCATAGCCTGAGTCATTCATGCCTTTGCCGGCAGCCTAACAGCCGGCAAGTTTCTTTCACCGTGGACGCTGGCTCACCGAGCGGAGTTACCCAAATGAATGACCTTCCAGTAATCAGCGCTACTTCCAGGCCGTTGCCGTTCGAGCCGTCCTTCGAGCAGATTGCCGACGACGAAGCCCAGACCAGCGAAGAGCTGGTCAAAGCGCTGCACGCCATTTCAGAGACCACGTTCAAGGACAATGCACACGCCACTCGCAGCGTCCATGCCAAGGCTCATGGCCTGCTGCGAGGGCGCATTACCGTGCTCGACAACTTGCCCGCCGCACTGGCCCAAGGGGCATTCGCCACGCCAGGGACATTACCGGTGGTTCTGCGTTTCTCGACCAATCCCGGTGACATCCTCGATGACAAGGTGTCGACCCCAAGAGGGTTGGCGCTAAAGATCATTGGAGTCGAAGGCCCTCGTTTGCCGGGCAGCGAAGGAGCGGTGACTCAGGATTTTGTGATGATCAACGCCAAAGCCTTCACGTCCGCCACCCCCAAGGCATTTCTCAAGTCACTCAAGCTGTTGGCGAAAACCACGGACAAGGCGCCGGGTTTAAAGAAGGCTTTTTCTGCATTGCTTCGTGGTGTGGAGGCAACAATTGAAGCCGTCGGCGGCGAAAGTGGTACGTTGAAGAGTCTGGGCGGCCACCCGCAAACGCATATCCTTGGCGAGAGTTTCAGCACCGTCGTACCGGTGCTTTATGGCCCTTACTACGCAAAAGTGGCCGTTTTGCCGGTGGCACCCTCGCTGACAGAATTGACTCATCAGCACGTGGATTTTGGCGACAATCCCGATGGTCTGCGAGAAGCTGTAAAGGCCTATTTTGATCAGCACTCCGGAATCTGGGAGATGCAAGTGCAACTCGCCACCGACCTCGAAAAAATGCCCATCGAGGATGCCTCGGTCGAGTGGCCGGAGGCGCTCAGTCCTTATATCACCGTGGCGCGAATCGAGGTCGAGCCACAAACCGCGTGGAGTCGCGAAAACATTCAGGAGATTGACGATGGCATGGCGTTCAGTCCATGGCAGGGTCTCGCGGCTCATCGGCCGTTAGGTGGAGTCATGCGCGTGCGCAAACCCGCCTATGAAATGTCTGCCGGATTTCGCGGGGAACACAATGGCTGTCCGATTCATGAGCCGCGTTGAATTAAAGTCGGGCAGTCGCGAAGCGTTATGAGCGTAGCGACCTTCCCTAAACACAGCGAGTCATCACCGCGCCCCGTTGGAAAGATCTCCCTCAGCGATCATGCGCTTCAAACGTTCACGCTCCCGTTCACCGGGTAGCACGCCGGTTGTCGTTGCTTTCAGCACGAGGATGCCGTCTGCGTTGATAACGCTGACTTCGGCTTTCGCATGACCGCGTTCATCAATGTGAGTAATGAGCCAATCGCAGGTTATCTGCTCGCCGGGGTACACCGGGCGTTTGAATTCGAAACTCATGCCGGTTGCCAGCCAGCCGATCTGCCCACCGATTTGCGTGATCAGACTGGCCGTCAAAAGCCCGTGGGCGATGGGCGATTTGAATCCGCGCAGTTGTGCGTAATCCGCGTCGCAGTGAACCGGGTTGTAGTCCCGGGAGATCTGCGAAAATTGCAGGATATCGTCTGCGCAAAAGCAGCGAACCACGGTGAAGCGGTCCCCGACGTTGAGGCCTTCGGCAGCGCGTTCTCTTGGGCTTTTCATGGAAGATTCCAGTGGGCAGTGGACAGAGAATAGATCAGACACGCCACTGTCCGATCAGCAACACCAGCGCAATGACAATCATGATCAAGCCAGACAACCGACAGACCCAACGCGCAGCGGCAGGACGTGCCCGAAGAACGACTTGCGAACCGAAACCGACCAGCAAATACACCACGCCACAACTGATGGTGTGCACCAGGCCGAGGGCAATCATTTGCAGCGGCACGGGCCACGGCGCAGCGGTATCGGTGAACAGTGGCAACAGCGCGAGAAACAGCAGAAAGACTTTCGGATTGAGTCCGCTGACGCACAAGCCCTTGAAGGCCCAACGGGCCCACGAATCGCTTGCCTGACCCTCGTCGGCGTGTGGCGCGGCAGGGCGGGCAAGCAGGTTGGCGCCCAGCCAGAGCAGGTAGCCGGCGCCGGCCACGGTGAGCGCGGACAAGGCCAGCGGATGCCTGGCGACCAAGGTGCCGACGCCAGCGGTGACGATCAGGGTTGCGAGCAAGTGGCCGGATAACAGCCCGGCGACGGCGGGCAAGACCACGCGATGCTTCAGGCCGGCGGAGATCGCGTAAGCCCAATCGGCGCCCGGCGTGATGACGAACAGGATCGACACCGCCCAGAACGCGGCGAACACACTGAGGCTCATGACGTCACCCTAGACGGTGGATAGCAGGTTGTTTTTTTCATCATTGCGTCCTGAAACAGATTTTTGGATACAGGAAGAATAATGAAAGTCCGCTAGAATCTTCTCTCGAAGATGGTCGTAAAGACGCTGCTGATTGGAAGGTTTTACTGCGTGGATAGAATTGATCGGAAGATTCTTGCTGAGCTGCAAAAGGATGGACGCCTGTCGGTCACCGAACTGGCTGACCGAGTGGGCTTGAGTCTCTCGCCGTGCCATCGCCGTGTGCGGGCGCTGGAAGAGTCGGGGGTGTTGCTGGGTTATCGTGCGCAACTGGACCCGGCAGCGCTCGGCCTCAACTTCTCCGCCATGGTTTTTGTCACCCTGCGCGAAGGCGACCGGCAAGCGGTCGAGGCGTTTGAGACGGCGCTGGTCGACATCCCCCAAGTGGTCGATGCGCAACGATTGTTCGGTGAGCCGGATTACTTGCTGCACGTCATCACTGAGGATTTGCCGGCGTTCCAGCGCCTGTACGACGACAGTCTCTCGACGCTGCCGAATGTCCAGCGCCTGACCTCAACGCTGGTGATGAAACGGGTGGTGCAGGATCGTCCGTTGCCGTTGTGATGGCGCCGCGTTTCGGGTCAGCGCCGGTAGCGATTACCCGGCCGTTCCAGGCCCAAATGATCGCGCAAGGTGCTGCCGCTGTATTCCTCGCGGAACAGCCCGCGCTGCTGCAGTAAAGGCACCACGCCGTCGACGAAGTCATCCAGACCTTCCGGCAGGAACGGCGGCATGATGTTGAAGCCGTCGGCAGCCTGGCCGACGAACCATTCTTCAAGGGTGTCGGCGATGGTTTTCGGCGTGCCGATCACAGTGTGATGGCCGCGCGCACCGGCAACTTTCAGGTACAACTGGCGAATCGTCAGGTTTTCCCGGCGCGCCAGATCGATGAACAACGCCTGACGGCTCTGCATCGAATTGCTCGGCGGCAGCTCCGGCAACGGGCCGTCCAGATCATATTCGGACAGGTCGAAACCACCGGCCATGCCCGCGAGCATCGCCAGCCCGACACGCGGCTCGACCAGATCCTGTAGCTGTTGGTATTTATCTTCCGCCTCGCTTTGAGTGCGGCCGATTACCGGTGAAATCCCCGGCATGACTTTCAACTGATCAGGGCGGCGCCCATAGCCGGCCAGGCGACCTTTGACGTCGGCATAAAAGGCCTGGGCATTGCTGAGTGTTTGTTGCGCGGTGAACACCACTTCGGCGGTGCGCGCGGCGAGTGCCTTGCCAGGTTCCGAGGAGCCCGCCTGAATCAGCACCGGGTAACCCTGCGGCGTGCGCGGAATGTTCAGTGGCCCGCGCACCCGGTAGGTTTCGCCGTGGTGATTGAGCACATGCAGTTTGTCCGGCTGGAAAAACACGCCACTGGTTTTGTCGCGGACGAAGGCATCGTCTTCAAAACTGTCCCACAGCCCGGTCACCACATCGATGAACTCTTCGGCGCGCTGATAACGATCACCATGCTCGAAATGCTTCTCGCGGCCAAAATTCAGCGCTTCCAGATCGGTCGCCGAGGTCACCAGATTCCAGCCACTGCGCCCGCCACTCAGGTGGTCGAGGGAGGCGAACTTGCGCGCCAGTAAATAGGGTTCGTTGTAGCTGGTAGAAACCGTCGACACCAGACCGATGCGCTCGGTCACCGCTGCCAGCCCCGAGAGCAGCACCAGTGGATCGAAGACATCGCCAGCGGTGGTGAACTGGCCCAGTTCCGGCGAGCCCATCAAGGCCAGGTTGTCGGCGAAAAATATCGCATCGAACTTGCCGCGTTCGGCGGTGGTGGCGAGTTTTTTGAAGTGCTGGAAATCCAGTCCGCCGCCAGCCCAGGCACGCGGATGGCGCCAAGCGGCAAGGTGGTGGCCGCTGCTCATGAGAAACGCGCCCAGGCTCATTTTTGCTGTTGTCATAGTGTCCTCAGAAGTCATAGCGCAAGGTCACGCCGGCAGTGCGCGGCTGGCCTGGCGAGGCGGTGTAAAGACCGTTGGAACCACTGCCAACGGCCAGGTAATACTCGCGATCGAAGGCGTTTTTCACCCACAGCGAGGCGTCCAGCAACCCGTCGCCGTAGTCGACGCGCGCGCCCAGCGAGAAGTTGGCGAGGCCGTAACCGTCGATCTTCGCCAGATCAGAGTTGTCGAGGGTGCCTTCGCTGGCCGAGCGATAGGCGTAGCTGCCGGTGGCGTAGGGTTCAATGCCATCGATGCGCGGCCATTTGTATTCACCGTTGACGTTGCCGATCCAGCGCGAGGCGCCGGCCACACGCTGGCCGCTGAGGTCGCAATTGGTTTGCCCTGGATTTTCCGAAGGGCAGGGCGCGTCTTTGAATGACAGGTAAGTGACGTCGTTGAACGAGCCGTTGACGTTCAACGTCAGGCCGCGCACCGGTACGGTGGTCGCTTCGAACTCGACGCCGCGCGAGCGCACGGTGCCGGCGTTGGTCAGCAACTGGTAACCGGTCAATGAACCGGGCGGCTGGTAGTAAGTGGTGGCTTGATAGCCGTTCACGCCGGTCCAGAACAGGTTCGCGTTGAGCTGCAAGCGCTGGTCGAACAACTGGCTTTTGATCCCCAGTTCTGCATCGTTCGCCCGCTCCGGGCCGACCAATAACGACTCTGCGCCAGCGCTCGGCGCCGAGCCGACCGCAAGGTTGACGCCGCCGGATTTCTCACCGTGGGACAGCGAGGTGTAGCCCAACACATCGTCGCTGAAGTGGTAGCTCAAGCTGGCCAGAAACGATGGCGCCGCGTTGTACAGGTGCAGGTCACCGGTGTCGTAGGCGCCGACCTGGCTGGCGCGCACGGCGTTGCCATCGACCACCCCCGGAATGACGACCGGCGTACCACCGCCGATGGGGGCGAAGCGCTTCACGTTGGCTTCTTTTTCTTCGTAGGTGCCGCGTATGCCGGCGCTGAAATCCAGGCGCTGCGTCATGTGCCAGGTGCCTTGGGCGAACAGCGCGTAGCTCTCGGTGTCGATCTTGCCGTTGACCTTGCTGTTGACGTTGTTCAGCGCATTGAGATTGGTACCGATCAGGTTGAGGTCCGCCAGCGGCCCGAGATTGGTGAAGATGCGGTTGCCGAGGTCTTGCTTGAACGCGTAGGCGCCAACCACGTAATCAAAGAACTCGCCTTTAGGCGAAGCCAGACGCACCTCTTGGGAGAACTGACGGTCGTGGACTTCGTAGCCGAAGTCGTTGATCACCGGGACTTCGAGCTGGTCGGCATCGTTGGCCGGGTTGAAGTGCCAGCTGCGGTAAGCGCTGATCGAGGTCAACGTATAGCCGCCGGCAAGGTTCCAGTTGGCTTCAACGGAACTCGCATTCTGGTGCACGCTGACGTTCTGCCGGCCGTCGATGTTGCTTTCGCCCACCTGCGGATTCGCGCCAACGAGTGCCGCGCGGCGCCAAAACACGGGCCCCGCGCCGTAAATCACGCTGCTGCCGCTGCTGGAGTTTTCGCTGTTGTATTCGTTGATCCAGCGCAGGCTGAAATCGTCGTTGGGTTTGAACAGCAATTGCCCGCGCAGGCCTTCGCGCTCACCGCCGAGCAGCGTTCGGTCGTCATGGTGATTGTTCAGATAGCCGTCATCGCGTGTGCGATAGAACGACAAGCGCCCGGCGAGGGTATCGGTCAGCGGCCCGGAGACCGTGCCTTTGCCCTGAAAGTAGCCGTCCTGCCCGCCCGACACTTCGAGGCTGCGCTCGGGGGTGAACGTCGGGCCACGGGTGGTGATGTTGAGCACGCCGGCCGTGGTGTTTTTGCCGAACAACGTGCCTTGCGGCCCGCGCAGCAGTTCCAGTTGCTCGACATCGAGCATGTCAAACGCGGCCATGCCGGGGCGACCTAGATAAACGTTGTCCAGATAAATCCCGGCACTGCCTTCGAGGCCATCGCTGGCCGGGTTGTTACCAATGCCGCGTACCGCAAGGCTGGAAACACGGGCGTGAACATAGGCGACGTTGACGCTGGGCAAGGCCTGTTGCAGATCCTGAATCTTGTAGATGCGCTGGCTTTCCAGGTTGGCGCCGCTGAGGGTGGTGATCGGCGTCGGCACGTCTTGCGACTGTTCTTCGCGACGGCGTGCGGTCACGGTGACCTGTTCAAGCCTGGGCGCCAAGTTGTCGGCCTGAGCTGACGTCGCTGCAGACGATTCACTTTCTTCAGCGGCGAAGCTCTGGGTCGAACAGAGGACACCGGGCAGCGCCAGCCATAAGGAAAAGCTCAGGGGCTTGAGGCGATGGGCCGTGGTGGCCGAATAACGTAAAAGCATGGACGCAGAGCTCCTTTTATTGCCGCGCGACGCTATCGGTCGGGCTCGGTAGGCGTGCCATGCTAGAGCGTGTGAAGGAGAGAAAAGGGGCCTGCGCGGACAACCTGTGGTCCGCCGCAGACAAGTGACTCAAACCGCGATCGACAGTGCTCGCTCAGCCGCGAAAACAGTGGGCCGTGGCACGTAACGTTGAGGTTGCAACGGCAGATCATCACGGCGCCATTTACCGGGACTTGCGCCGGTCCAGCGACGGAACGCGCGATTGAAACTGCTCGGCTCATTGAAGCCCAATCGGTAGCAGACTTCGTTGATTGAACAGTCGGTCTGGCGCAGGTAACTGAACGCCAGTTGCCGCCGGCAATCGTCGAGCAACGTCTTGAAGCTGCTGTCGTGCTTGAGCAAGTGCCGATGCAGATTGCGTACGCTCATGCCGAGTTCATCGGCAACCCGACTTTGCTGAACCTCGCCTAACGGCAGGTAACGGATAATCGCCGCGCGAACCCGTTCTGGCAGATTCAGGCGTCGTTGCCGTTCGAGATAGTCGTTGAGCACGCCGTCGAGTCCCTGAGCCACGGCGTGATTGGCTGTGTTCAGCGGTGCATCCAGCCAGCGGTTGCTGTACTCAATGGCGTTTTCGCCGGCGTCGAAGCGGATCGGGCAACCGAGCAAACGCGTCCAGCGCTGCGGATCTTCTGGAGCAGGGCGCGCCAATCGCACACCGTCCACGATGGGCAGATCCACCCAGGTTTGCCGGGTGAAGCGCACCGCGCAGGCAATCGACGCTTCGGTGGCGATTTGCTCCACTTCCGCGCCGTCGGCCACGCCGTAAACCATGCGCGTGGTGTGCGGCCCGCGCACCAGGCTCATTGCCGCCGACGTGGTGATCACCGGGGCGTAACGCACGCCCCGTTGCAACGCTTCAATCACCGTCGAGCTGCTTTGCGCGGCGAAAAACAACCCGTGAAAGTCGGTCGGATAACTGTACTGCGCCACTTGCAGGCCGAAGCATTCGTCAGCACTGATACGCCGCGCCGCCCGCCAGAACGCACTCATGGCGGGGAGGGCGATGCGCTGATCGGGGTCATGCAGATGACAGCGACTGATACCGGCCTCGTGCAGCAACGGGGCGGCGTCGATGCCCCGTGCTTCCAGCGTGCGGGCGATGACTTGGGCCCAGGTGGCAATGGTATCGGTGCTTGGCATGGTGATTCTCCGGCGTGCTCGGTTATCCGTCCTCGGGGTGACTCAGGCGAGGCCTTCGGCGCTCAGTGTGTGCACCACCGATTCTCGGGCGCGGAAGCGACCGAGCGCAGCTTGCAGCGCAGGGAAATCGTTGAGCACACCGACGCGCGCGCTCCAGCCGAGGAACACGCCGAGGTAGGCGTCCGCCACGGTGAAACGATCGCCGACCAGATACTCGGTCTGCGCCAGTCGTGCTTCGATCGGCTTCAGTGCGTTGGTCAGCTGTTCCAGTGCTCGCTGGCGAATGCCGGGGAATGCTGTTTCATCGGCGCTGTAACGCTCGGGCCGATTGATCGGGCGAAACGCGGCGACGTGTACTTCGGTCGCGACGTAACCGAGCCAGCCCTGAATCTGCGCGCGCTCGACCGAACCTGCCGGGGCGAACAATTGTGTGCCGGGTTTGAGATCGGCGAGGTACGGCATGATTGCGGTGTTCTCGGTGAGGAGCGTCTGGTTATCCAGCAACAGCGCCGGCACGCGACCGGTCGGGTTGATCTGGCGATACGGCGAGTTCGGGTCGCCGAAGGTCACGCGCTCGACGCTGATCGGCAGTTGCAGTTCGTGAATCACGACATGGGCGGCGAACGAGCAGGCACCGGGAAAAATGAACAGGGTGGTCATGGGCATTCCTTGTTTTAGCGGCTGGCTTGTGGGGTTTGCGAAGCGGTGTCGGTCTGTTGCAATGCGGCCTCGATGAAGCGCGGTTCGGCCCAGCTCTTCACGTCGAACCCTTTGCGGATCAGCTTCGCGTTGAGCGCCAGATCGACGCTGCGCTGCAAGTTGTCGAGGAAGGGTGCGTCGAGTTGCGGGGCGAAAATTTTCACCAGCGATTGATCTTTGGCATCGGTGGTGAGGATGTCTGCCGGGAAGCTGGCGAGCTTGGAAACGAGGTTGATGTAGTCCTGTTTATGCTCGTCGTTGCGCAACCAGGTGATGGCGGGTTGTTGCGCCTTGATCAGGCGCGCGACCAGTTCCGGGTGCGCATCGACGAAAGCGCCACGCCCCAACAGCACGGCTTGCATGCTACCGGCGCCATCAAGGTCGACGGTGGTCAGCGGCAGCTCGGCGAGGCCGCGCGCCTTCAGCGCAATCACCCCGGCGCCGGACCAGGTGGCGTCAATCTGCTTGGCGGCCAGTGCCGCGTTGGCGGCGTTGTAATCGAGGTTGACCACTTTGTAGTCGCTTTCTTTCAAGCCCTGATGCGCCAGTGCCGAGGCAAACGAAAGCTGCGTGGCAGTCCCGCGAAAGATCGCCACGCGTTTGCCTTTCAGTGCTTCGAGTGTGGTGATGCCCGAGCCGGGCTGCACCGCGAGGTAGAGTTTGACGTCACGCGCGGTTGCACTGAGCAGGCGCGTGTCGAGGCCACCGGCCTTGCCGATGATCGCCGGCAAATCGCCGAGGTACGCGAAGTCTTCCTGATTGTTGGCCAGTGCTTCGTTAATCGCCGGCCCCGCGCCTTTGAAGAAGTCCCAGCGGACCTTGATGCCGTCTTTCTCAAACTCCTTTTCCAGTGCCTGGCGATCGCGCAGCACATCGACAATCCCGGCGCCGCTGGGCGTCGGGCCCGCGCTGATGTCCGGCACGGCGATACGGATTTCCTTGACCGCATCGGCCATGACGGCACTGCTGACCAGGACGGCAGCGAGGGAAAGCGCCGCTGTGGCGAGGGAGATTGTGCTTGACGACGTCGTTCGAATCACGCGGATGCTCCTGCAAATTCCAGCGAGGTGCCGGATCGGAGGCGCAGATATAGCGGCGTGTGGTTGGAGAAATAAAATACTTAAAAATATGCGCTTTATTCGATTGCGGAATATAAGCGGTGGGGCAAAGCCTGCGCGTGCAATGCTTTGCGGGCATAAAAATTATGCGGGGCTGGCAGGCGCCGAAAAGTCCTTACCAGCGGGCTGAGCGGATGGCTGAAGTCCGCCCGGTATGACGCAGCAGGGGGGATCAGCTCTGCGCAGAATCCTGCGACTCGGGCGTTTCTTCAGTCGCCTGTTTCGCCCGGTCAGCCTTGCTGATGTATTTAGGTTTTTTCGGTGCCAGTTTGGCGCTGGCCTTTTTGGCCTTTTCCTTGAACAACTGCTTCAGCTTTTTTTGACGATTCATGGGTTCTGCTCGGTTTGAAATTGTTGAATTAAGGCTGCGATTTGCGCATGAAGCCTACGGGTTGAGGTAGGGCTTGACGGTGTCTTCGAGCAGGTCCACCAGCGCCGGGTCCATGAACGGGTAATCGTCGGGGATGTCCAGCGAGTAGATGCGCTTGTGCTCAAGCAGACGGGCGTATTCGGCCTGCAGGCGATTGAGGTGTTTGCGTTCCATGACGAAGATGAAATCGGCCCAGCGAATATCCGCCGGGCCGATCGTTTTGCGTGCGTTCGGGCTTGTGCCGGCGGAGCGGGCATTGAAGCCCTCACGGCGGCGCCAGATGGCCTCTGCCGTGGGGCTGCGCCACTGGTTGCGGCTGCAGACAAACAGAAGATTGGTCACGCTTGATCCAACAATTGGCGAGTGGAGCGAATGGGGTAGCTCATGCCGAGTTGGCGTGCCCTGATCAACTTGTCGCCACGGGTGTACATCAGCTTCCAGTTCTTGGGCGGCTTGAACTTCAGCGGATCGGCCGCTTTGCCATTGCCGTGTTTACGGGCCTGCTGACGTCGCCAGGCGCGGGTTCTGTTCATGGTCATTTCCTCGTGAATACCGGGTTCAGCAGCCGCGGTAATACGAGTTGTGGCTATGGTAAGCGTGAATCGGTGCAGTGGCTAGGCGGCGATGGCGAATATTGATCAGCGCAAGGCGTACACGTTGGCTTCGATCAGCGTGCCGTCGGCCAGCGTCACGGCGGTCACAACCCGCTGGTACTCGGCGCCTTCAAACGCGTCGAGGTCGGCCCAATGGGCAGGGAAGTTCTGCGATGAAAATACGAAACCCTCGATTACGTCGCCATCATCCGCAATTACCAGCCCCGGAAAGCCCATCTCGGCGCCCCAGCCCGCCTGCGTCAGTCGACCTCTGAGCGAGGCCGGCTGCCAGGTGCCACCGACGTTCTGCATGACATGCTCATTCGGCCGCCCCGGGCCCAGGGTTCCATAAACGAATAGACGCTCCACGTTAGCTCCTTGCGATCAAAAGAGTGGAATCCTGACGCATGGCGCGGGGCGCGGCAACGGCAAATCCTCACATCGCGATAAAGTCTCGAACGGCCTTGATCGTCGGCGCCGGCGCTTCCTCCATCAGCCAGTGTCCCGCTGCCGGAATCACCACCTCCGTGACGTTGTCCGCAGCGTTGCGCATCACGATCGCTTGGTTATTGCCGAAGGACTTCTCACCGCCGATGGCCAGCACCGGCATGGGCAGTTTTTGCTGCAGCACAGGTGCGTTGTCGATGGCGTCCTGGCGGATGCTGCGGAACTGCGCAAACGCTGCATGCATGGCACCTGGCCGGGCATAGAGTCTGGCGTAGTGTTGGCGAGTGCCTTCGTCGATTTTAGCGGGGGTGCCGGCGAACTCGTTCCAGAAACGGTCGAGGTAAATCCGCTCGCGTCCGGCCACCAGACGCTCCATGTCCGCACCGCCGAAATCGAAATGCCAGAGCATCGGCGAGCGAACAATGTCGTTCCACGGCGTGATGCCGGGAACGGGCGCATCCATCACCACCAGCCGATCGGTGAGCTGCGGATAGCGCGCTGCATAGGCGAAGGCGACCATGGTGCCGATGTCATGGCCGATGACCACCGAATGTTCGATCTTCAGCGCCGCCAAAACGGCGCGAATGTCCGCCGCCTGAGTCTTCTTGTCGTAACCGTCTTGCGGGATCGACGACAACCCCATGCCGCGTAGATCGGGCACCACCACCGTGTGATCACGCGCCAGATCCGCCGCGAGCGGCGCCCACATATCACCGGTATCGCCAAAACCATGCAACAGCACCACGGCCGGGCCTTTGCCGCCGACACGCACATGCATCGTCGCCCCGTCGGCCTTGATCTCCTGCGTGTGGAAGGTCGCGGGGAAGGGCGTCACGTCGGCGTGGGCCGGCAGGCTCAGGGCGAGCAAGGTGAGAGCGGCAAGCAGTGGGCGCGTCATGTCGATGGTTCCAGGGCGGGGGGCGGTGGAATGAGCGTAGACGCCTGCGCGAATTCCGACAGGGCTGTCAGATCCACACGTCATTATCGGCGGTGCGTTCGCCCCCCTCATCGCCCGTGTTCAACACACCCCGAGGCTCGATCATCATCACGCGGGCCTCACCTTCGGCGGCCGTGCGGTGCTCAACGCCACGCGGCACGACATACAGCTCGCCCGGTTTTACGTAGACACAGCCTTCGCGCAGGTCAATGCGCAGCGTGCCCTCGATCACCAGAAACGCCTCGTCGGTGTCGGCGTGGGTGTGCCAGATGAATTCACCTTCGATGCGCACGACTTTGAACTGGTAGTCGTTCATTTCGGCGACGACGCGCGGGCTCCACTGTCGATCGATCAGCGCGGCTTTGTGCGCCAGGTTGACGGGTTGCAGGTCGGGGGTGGCGGGGGTGGTGTGCATGACGAATCCTCTAAGAGTCGGGAATCGTCAGCCTAGCGAAGGGGTGGGTTGCGTGGCTTGTACGATCCTGCAAGTGGACGGTGCGCGCGCATGCGCTCCAGCCAGCGCGATGGCGATACGCCGTAACAGCGGGTGAAGTGGCGGGTCATGTGGCTTTGATCATGGAAGCCTGCGGCCAGTGCGGCGTCGACCAGGCTGAAGCCGTCGAGCGCCAGGGCGCGGACTTGATCCAGACGGCGCAGGGTCACGAATCGATAGGGGCTGGTGCCAAACAGCACCCGGAAGTCGCGCGACAGGCTCCAGCGCTCGCGGCCGCTGGCGTGTTCAAGCATCTCCAGGGTAATCCCCAGGTCGAGGTGCGCCAGGATGAATTCCCGGGCCCGCTCGGCCGCCCGGTAGTCCAGCAGTTTGCGCCCGCGCGGTTTGCCGGCGACGGCTCTCATGGCGGTGGCCAGATCAAACAGCGCGTCCTGTTCTTCCAGCGCGTCGAGCGGATGGTCCATGGCCTGGACAAACGTTGCGCTGGCCCGGTACAGGCGCGGATCGCTCGACAAACCGCCGGCAATGTAGGGCAGTGGCTCGCCGCCGAGGACCTGTTGAATCAGGGCCGGATCGATGTAGGCCATGCGATAGCGAAAGCCCGCCGCTGTGCCGGCGCTGCCGTCGTGCAGTTCATCGGGGTGCAGGATCAGCGTGTTGCCGGGTACGCCGTGACGCAGCGAGCCCTTGTAATGAAAGCTTTGCACCCCCGCCAGCGTGCGGCCGATGGAGTAGGTGTCGTGCCGGTGCGGGTCATAGCCATGCCCACCGAACCAGGCCTCGATTCGCTCTACCTGACCGGGTTGGGCATTGCGGATGACCCAGTCGGTGGCGGGGGAAGATTCGCGTCGATCCATTGTTTCAATGTCCGGTAGGGAAGGGCTGCACGGGAGGCCAGCGCCGAGCTGCCAATCAGTGATTGTGCCACCTGCACGCCTTGCCGATTGAACGAGCAGTCAGCTGTCGTGGTGCCAATCTCGATCATCCCACCATTGGGACATGCCCCAGAGTCCGGCGTAGAAGACAAGCAGTCCGAGGATGACCCACACGATTCGGCTTCTGCGGGTCATGACAAGCGCAGGCCCATCTCGATGGCGCGCTGCTCGAAGCCGAACTCCGCGTAAATCCGTATGGCGCGTTCGTTGAACGGCCAGACTGTCAGCCGCAAATCCTGGGCGTCGTGTTCGATGGCCCAGTCCTTGACGCGTTGCATCAGCCCGCGACCGATGCCTTTGCCCCAGAACGGCTCGGCGACACACACCGAGCCAATGCGCACGACATTCTGCGGCTGCATCAGCGGCCCGGCGCTGGCCGACAGGTTGGCGGTAATGAACGCGGCGGCTTGACCATCGACAGTGGCGAGAAACGCCACTTGACCGGGTTTCTCGAAAATACCGGACCAGTGCGGTAAGTCACGGGAATAGTCTTCAGTGGCGGCTGCGTAGATGTCGGGGCGGGCGTCGTGGTGCACCGAATTGAGCAGTTGGCCCAACTCACACATCGTCAGTGCATCTTGCGCCGTGGCGATTCGGTAAATGATGGTGGCTTCCATGGCGGATAACGCTCCTTGAAGTTGGGGTGATCGTCGAGCGGTGTCTCAGCCAGGACAAATGGTTCGTTCGCCCAGGCGTTCAACCAATCGGACGAGATAGCCATCCGGGTCCTGGACGATGAATTCGCGCTGGCCGACCTCGACACTGTCAGCCCGATACCAGGTGTCCTTGCAGGCACGGAAAAGGCCGAACCCTGCCTGCTCCAGATTGTTGAGGATGGGAGCAACTGCCACCACGTCGATCTGCAGGTTGATGCCCCGCCCAAACGGCTTGCTCAGCGCTGCAGTCAACCACTGCTCGGCGCTCGGATCAACCTGTTCAAGCATCACTTGCGCGCCATTCAGGTCGAGGTAGGCAAAGCCATCTTCGGCGCGTTGGTAGGCGATATTGAATCCCAGGCAAGCCACCCAGAATGCCAGGCTGGCTTGCAGGTCGCTGACCATCAGTTCCGGAACCAGTGTGTTGCGTTCGAGCATGAGTAGACTTCCGTTTCAAAGTTAATCGCCCGTCGCGAGGTACGCGTCTTGGGTGTCATGCAGTACGTGTGCCGTGTCGAGTGCGTGGCGGACGATGCGCAGTTCTTCGCCCGTGAAGCGTTTTCTGCCGATTTGCTGATACATGCCGCCGGGGTCGCTGTGCAAGGAGAAAAAACCGAAAATCTGCTCCTCGGTGACCTCAAGAATCAACTCCATAAACGCTTCGTGTCTGGCGCTCGCGTTCAGGTAGGTCAAGCCGTCGACGACAGCACTGCCACACGCGGTCAGCTCCTGCCACGCCAGCGCATTGTGCTGCAAATGCCATGCGCCTGAGCCCTCCGGCAGTGCGCGCAGCGTCGAGAGCAGGTTCTCGCGGGACAGAACACTGAGTTCAAAGCGATGTTTGCCCATGCTCAGATGCATCGAGGACGCTGAAGATGGCACCGGCCTGACGACGCGGGCTTGCAACAAGTAGCTATGGGCGATTTCCGAGGGTTGTTCACTCCAGCCATTCAAGTCCGAGACGGGCGGGCACCAGATGAGCTGCAGGGTTTCACCGATGTGCAGCGTGTCGTGGTGGTCGAAATACGCGAAGGTTGTTTGACCCGCGCGCGGCACAATGTCCGCGAGGTGGATAATCGGCGCGCTGTAGTCAATGCCTTGGTCGAGAGACCAGAACATCGGGCAGTAGATTTTCATCGTCGAACACTCGGGTTACTGCGGGGAGTCCGATTGAAGCGCCGCCCAATGCCTCATCTCTTCAGCAATGAAATGGTTGACCAGATCGCTGTACATTTTCTCGATGGCATCCGGGTTCAAGCCCTCGGCCTCAGCCCATTCACGACGGGTCGCCAGCATGGCGTTGAAGCGCTCCGGCGCACGCACCGACGTTGCCGAAGTCTTGAATTTCGAGGCCGCCAGCACGTACTGAAAGCGCTGGCCCAGCAACTCGATGACCTGGTGATCGAGTCGATCGATTTCTCGGCGAATGTCCTGCATGTTGGCGCAGTCGGCGGGGGGGATTGGCTTGATGACGTCCATGTGCATTCTCTTTAAAAGTGCGCAAGTGTAAATCAAACACTTGTCGATTTTTCCAGGAATCGTTGCGGACGGCACGGCACCAGCGCCGCTGCGAGCACTCCATCGACGATCTCTTCGCTGACCAGACGACCCACCGTCGCCGCCAAAGTAACGCCGGGATGCATGACGCAGACGTAGGCGCCGTCGATGCCGGGCAGATAACCGACAATGGGCACGCCGTCTTCAGGCATGGGCCTGAGTCCGATGCACGCGATGTCCGGCTCGATGGCGGTGATCGCGCCAAGTTCGTGCTGAATGGCTTTGGCGGTTTGCAGCGCGATGGCCATCGGTTGATGGTCGGGCGCATCGCTCACGTAATCTTCTGCGGCAAGCAATGTTCCATCGGCGCCTTGACGCACTTCCATGGCAGGGCTGGAGATGATGCCGTTGATCAGATCCGCCTGAGCCTTGTAGCGGATGAACAGCGCAGGGGAGGCTGCCAGTGGCAGGCTGATGTTGAGCATTGCTGCCAGAGCGCGGATGCCGGTGCCCGCTGCGAGAATCACCGTATCGGCAGCGATGCTGCCCGTTGCGGTCTCGACGCCGGTCACGGTGGCATTGTGCGTTGTGAAACCCGACACCGGGGTCTGCGTCAGTAATTTCGCGCCAAGCGCCTGAGCGGCGGCGATCAGCACATGGGTCGCCTGTACCGCGTCCAGCGCACCTTCTTCGGCTTTGTACAAAGCCTGCTGCGTGGGATGTTTGAGGTTGGGCTCAAGGCGCTGAATCTCGGCGCGCGATAATAGCGATACTGACGCCGAGGCGCCGCAAGCCTTTATCACGTCTGCAGAATAAGACAGCGCACCGGTCCAGCGAATGTTCAGCGCTGGCAGCTGTGTTTCGAGACGGTGGTACGCGTCGATCGCCGTGCCACGCAGCAATGCGATCGGGTCGTGCCCGAGGTGGGTGGTGTTGATCCATGCAAATGAACGCCCGGTGACACCGCTCGCGATCTCACCGGCCTCGATCACCGTAACCTGCGCGCCTTTCGCCGCCAGGTGATACGCCAGCGAGGCGCCGACGATGCCGGCGCCAATCACCACGATGCGCTTGTTTGCTCCCTTGCCCATGCCCACCACCTCCGTGTTGTCGACCGATGACGGTACTACAACCGGAGTTCAGGGTGGTTGGCAATATCAGGCAGAAGTGTGGCTGACATGCTTGGGCCCGGCCAATGCCCACGCAATCAAGCCGAACAGCGGTACAAACACGATCAATACGATCCACACGCCCTTGTTACTCGATTTCCCCTCGCTCTTGCGCACCCGATTGATGGCCCAAAGCTCGATAAGCAGAAGAACTGCCGCCAGTACGATCCACACGGTTTCGATATGCATTGGCTACCTCCTGATGGTCTATGCGTTAGGTGGCGTGTGGCGGGGCGGGTTCATTTATTTTTATCGAGCGCTGCGAGTTTGCGCGCCAGATCGAGCGCAACCCGCCCGCTGTTCAGCGTGGGCAGCAAGTGGGTAAAGGGGATGTCGATCAGGCGGTTCTCGCGCACGGCGCGCAGTTGCGACAGCACCGGATCGTGGCTCAGCAGATAGCGTTTGCGGCGGGCCGGTGACCATTCGGCGTCGGCCAGCAGGATCACGTCCGGGTCGCTGGCGAGCAGGGTTTCGCGGCTCACCGTCACCCGGTACAGGTTAATCTCGGCGAAGACATTGCGGGCGCCGGCAGCGGCCAACAGCGGGGTGACGAAGCCGCGCTGGCCTTCGCTGTCGAGGCCTTTGACTTCGCTGTCGAGATAGAACACCGACAGCGGTTTTTCCGTGCCGACCAGCGCGCGCACGCTGGCGAGGTCCGCGTCCATGGCGTCGATCAGTTGCCGAGCCTGCTGCTGTTTGTCGAGTAACTGGCCCAGGGTCAGCAGGTCGTTGCGCACATGCCCGAAGTAATCCAGTGAATGCCCGGCGCAGGCCGACTCCAGCAAGTACGAGCCGACGCCGTTGCGCGCCAGCCCCGAGCGCGATGTCACGCCGTGACCAAACGCGGTGGCGAAGCCGCCGATCACCAGGTCCGGCCGCTGCGCGTACAACACTTCGCTGGCCGGGTACTGACGGGCGATCACCGGCACGCCGAAGTACTCAGCCGGACGCTGGCCGGCATCGGTGTCGTCCAGATACGCCACGCCAACCAGCGCAGGGCCGGCCCCCAGCGCCAGAACGATGTCCGCCGCGTGCTGATTGAGCGCGACGATCCGTGACGGCGGCGCGGCGTTCCAGGTTTCGCCGCAGTTGCGGTAACTGTCGGCCAATACCGGTGCTGCGCCGAGCAGGGCTGCCAGGCATAACCCAAGCGTTTTCATGGCCGCGCCCTGATCAGCAAATCCTCGACCACTTCACCCCCGACCAGATGCACCTCGACCAACCGCTGCACGTCAGCCTTGCTGTGCACGCCATACCAGCACGTCTCCGGGTACACCGTCAGCACCGGCCCCAAATTGCACGGGAACTGGCAATGCGTGCGGGTCAGCAACACGCCGCCCGGCGTCTCGATGCGGTCATGTTCCAGCAAGTGCCGGCGCAGGGTTTTCCATAACTGCTGGGCACCGCGCTGGGTGCAGCGCGGGCCGGTGCAGATGAACACGTGGCGGGCATGCGCCGGCACGTGCGACCAGTCCGGGTGCGTGTCGACGCCGTCGATGGTTTTGATCTGACTCATCAGAAGCGATACGTGTAGCGCACTTCGGAGGTGAACGGCCGCCCGAGGTTGTCGACGTTGCTCGAACGGCTGGTGACGTAATTGCGGTCGAACAGGTTTTCCACCAACAGGCTGACGCGGTGCTGATGGGCGCTGTCGAGGTAGCGATAGGCGTCGGCATCCACCACCGAATAATGACCGTACTCGACCTGCTTCGAACTGGTGATGTCGCGGATATAACGGATCGCCCCGCCAGCGCCCCACAGGCGATTTTCCGACTCATAACCCACGCGCGAGCGGGCGAAGAAGCTCGGAATGTCATTGATGGTCACGCCCGTGCGCGACTCGGTGAGGTTGCGGGTCATGTCCGCCTGCACACTCCATTGGTCATTGAGCGCCAGTTTGGCGTCGGCCTCGAAACCGCGCATGCGGATCTGCCCTTCACCGTTGACCCACTGAATGTCGTCGAGGGTAATCAGGTCGTCGATCTTGCGTTTGAACAGGGTCACGCTGGCGCTGAATTCGCGGTCGAGCAAAAAGCCTTTGTAGTCGAGGCCCAGCTCGGCATTGCGGCTTTTTTCCGGTTTGAGGTTGCGGTTGCCAAGCTCGTCGCCCGGTTCGTTGACGAACAGTTGCTCGGCATTCGGCAGCTTGTAGGCGCTGCCGTATTGACCGCGCAGCGACCAGTTGTCGTTGAGGTCATACAGCGAAGTGAGCATGCCGACCGTGGCGCTGTCGCCGCCGCCCATGGCTTCGTGACGGACGCCGATGCTGGGATGCCAGTCGGGCAGGGCGTCGATCTGCGGGCGCAATTGCGTATAGATCGCGTGAGCCTCGGCCTTGTCGTTGTCAATGATCAGCACATCGTCCTGACCCTTGAACCATTGGTTGTCGCTGCCGAACACCAGCACATGGCCGCCGGGCAGTTCAGCCTTGCCTTCGGCCTGCACGCCCCAGTCAGTGAAACCCCAGTAGTCGTTGTGATTGATGACTTTGGTGGCGCCGCCCGCGACATTGTTGACGCGGGTGTAACGCGTATCCCAATCGTTGATGTGGCCTTTGACGAAGTAGCTGAAGCGCTCGTTGAGGCTCTGTTCGAACGTCGCGGTAGCGATCTGCTGCACACGGTCGTTGGTGGTGTTGTGATTGTCCACCGGGCGGGCGAAATCGAGGTTGGCGTCGGCGTATTGATAAAACAGCTCCAGCCGCGAATCGTCGCCGAACGACTGGATCGCCTTGCCACCGAACGTGGTGACTTCGTAGGCACGGTTTTTCTCGGTGACGTTTTTCAGGTCGCGGTTGCGATACGGTTGATAACCGTCGGAGACGTTGTGGCTGACGTACGCCAGCAAACCCAGATCGCCAAAACCGTTGGTGAAAATGTTCTCCACTCGCGCGTCTTCGGTGGTGCCGCCGAAGGTATCGACGCCCAGGTTCACTTCGCCCATGGCTTGGCGCGACTGCGGGCTGCGGGTGACGATGTTGATCACCCCCGACACCGCTTGTGTGCCGAACAACAGGCTCTGCCCACCCTTGAGCACTTCGATGCGCTCGATCGCGTTGGCCGGCAGGGTGTCAAGATAGAGGCCGCCGTACAGGCGATTGTTCAGGCGCACGCCGTCGAGCAGGATCAGCGTGTCGTCATTGCGCCCGCCCAGCTGCGAATAAGTGCCGTAGTCGAACGGGCCGTTTTTCGGCGCGACGTAGAGGCCGGGAATGAACATCTGCATGACCCGGCTGACGTCGGCACTCGGCCCGGCGCGTTCGATCTGTTCGCGGCTGACGATTTCGACTTTGCTGCCGTAATGCGCCATGTCGGCGACGGTGGTGGACTCCACCGACGGGGCGGAAACGATTTGCTGATTGAGTTCCAGCGCCGTGTCGTCGGCCAGCAACAGAGGGCTGAACAGGCAGCCAAACAGAAGGGTTGGAGCAGAGGTGTTGAAAGGTCGAATCATTGTCTTCTCGAAAAGGATCTTCGCAGAAGAGCATGCAGGAGAAGGCATCGCGCACAGCCAATACCGGCCCATGCCCGCCCACCGCAGGATTTTGCCAAACAGACATTTCGGGCCGGTCTCCGGGCTCGCGCGTATCGAGGCTTTCACCTTCCCATGGCCGTCTGGCCACAGTGGTTTGTTGAAAGCATCACGCGCCTACCGTTGCGGGGGCAGCACCGGACTTGTTCGATTCGAACGTACCGGTTTCCCGTTTCACCCCATGCACGGCGGCATGGGACACCTGAAACAGGGCGGCATCTGAACATTCGAAAGACCGTTCGTCAACTTCTGCGCACCTTCGGCAACTACTACGGTGATCCACGCAACTTCATGGTCTCGGTCAAGGCGCGCTTCTGACCTCAGGCCACACCCTCCAGCGCCGCATGGTCGATGACCACGTTGGCGCGCATTCGATAAAAGCGCAGAAACTCCTCGGCCGGCATCGGTTTGCCGAACAGCCAGCCCTGGCCGTAATGCACGCCGTGGTCGCGCAGGTAATCGCGTTGCGCCGCGGTTTCGATGCCTTCTGCGACGATCTTCAGGCGCAAGCTTTTGGCCATTTCGATGATGTGCCCGGTCACGGAACCGGTCGCCGCATCCTGATCGATGTTGTCGACGAACGACTTGTCGATCTTCAGCACGTCCAGCGGCAACTGCTGCACATGCTGAAGGCTGGAAAACCCGGTGCCGAAGTCGTCGATGGCCGCCAGATAACCGAGCGAGCGCGCCTGATTGACGGTGGCGCGGGCGGCGTCGATATCGACAAAACCGCGTTCGGTGGCTTCCAGCCAGATCTGCTTCTGCTGCACGCCGGCGTTGCGGACAGCCGCTTCCAGACCCGGCAGGAAACGACCGCTGCTGACATCCCTGGCCGCCAGATTGATCGCCACGTGCAGTTGCCGTTCCTTGACCAGCAGCGGACCGAGGTCGCGCATCACCGCATCGATCACCTGATCGGTGATCGGCAAAATCAGGCCACTGTCCTCGACCAGCGGAATGAACGCATCGGGGCGCACCAGCGTACCGTCCGGATGGCGCCAGCGCACCAGTGCTTCGGCGCCGACACAGGCGCCATCGCTGAGGTTGACGATCGGTTGGTAGTGCACGATGAACTCGCGATTGCGCACCGCCAGTTTCAGCTCAGCCAGCGGCGACAAGCGCTGCCGGGTGCGGCGGATGATCAGCAACACCAACACGCCGGCGAGCAAGCCGCCAATCGGCAACAGCAGCATTTCCCGACGAACCAGCCCCTGCATCAATTCATGGCGCGACAGCGTGGCGATGGCTACCCAGTCGCCGTTGTGCACGAGGGTGTACAGATAACCGTCTTCAAGGCCTGCGTGAGGGCCGGAGTGCACTCGACTCAGAAAATGCTCGGCCCCCGGGCGCGAGGCGCTGACCAGTTGGCCGGTCGCGGTCGCGACCGCCAGATGCAGATCGTCTTCGAGCATCACCTGGAGGAATTGCTCAGGGTCGACCAGCACATTGAACGCTGCATATTGCAGGGCCATCATCGGTTTGGCCGGGACGATGCGTGACTGCACACCGAGCGACACGCGCACGCCATCGGCGCTGGTGAAGTCTTCGCGCCAAGGGACGGCGTGATGGCCGACCGGCCCCCAGGAACCGCAGGCGTAAATCTCTTCTTCGACATAGCCGACTGACTTCACCGAGAAGGTGTTGATGGTCAGCAGGCGCATCTCATCGATGCTCTCGGGCGTGCACGGTACCAGGTGGGAACCGGCGATGGCTTTCAGCGCCCCGGCGGCTTCGTTGAACGTGCCATTGGCGCGGCTGGAGGCCACGGCGGCGAGGGTTTCCAGACGCTGTTGAGCAGACGCCAGATTGAGCATCCAGGCGAGGTAGCCCATCAGAATCACTGGCAGCAAGACACACGGAAACCCCAGGAGAATGCTCCCCCAGACGATGCGTTTTTTGTTCATTTGTCGCCACCTTGGCCACAGGCCTGTGACGTGCGCACAGCACGGCTGTATCCAGCAAAGACAGAGTACGGCGGCAGCGGTTTACCGATATTGCTGCAGATCAATGTCGGTGATGAATGGACTGAGCCTCGGTCG
Source organism: Pseudomonas sp. GM80 (assembly GCF_000282515.1). Taxonomy (GTDB): domain Bacteria; phylum Pseudomonadota; class Gammaproteobacteria; order Pseudomonadales; family Pseudomonadaceae; genus Aquipseudomonas. The sequence continues at coordinate 33,539 of NZ_AKJD01000167.1, read as the reverse complement.
GTTTTGCTCCTTCTTTGGAAATAACTACTAAGGTCTATAGCTGTGATCAGCAGGCAACATTCAAGTGGCGCCGAGCGTGGCCCGTTCGCCGTGGATAACACCGGACAAGGAGGTTTTCATGCAACGTGTTTGCGAGCACTCCATCGGCGGGTTTGCCCCGCATTTGCTGCGCAGTGCCGTGGTGGTCGCCATGGCCAATGCGCTGATGCTGACAGACGCGCAGGCCGCCTGCGGACCGCTGGCGGCGGGTGCCTATAACGTCTCGCAAACCTGTATGCCCGCTGCGAATGTCGATGCGGCGATCAGCACTCAAGCGGGGACGAGCATTACCACCACGGCGGGGTCGTCACTGCTCAGCCGCAGCAACAACGCCAACACCACGCTGACCCTCAGCGGCACGACCATCGACAGCACTCCGCCCACGGCCGCGAACGCGGTGTTTGCCAACGTGATTGGCAGCACCGGCAACGCTGACCTGTCCGTCGATGGCGGTACCAACACGGTCAACGTCGGCGGGAGTGGGCTCGACGCCCTGGCAATCACCAACGCCGGCAGCGGGTCGTCGACGTTCTCGGTCAGTTCAGGCACCACGCTGAATATTCTCAACAGCGTGGTCGGCAACGAGCACGATGGCATCGACATCAACGCCAGCGGCGGCGGTGCGATCAACCTCAGCCATCAAGGCAGCGGGCAAATCACCTTGCTTGGCGGTAACGGCATCTGGACCAAGGCCACCGGCAGTGGCGAGAGCAACGTCAATGTGGGTGCCGGGGTGAGTATTCTGGTGAACAACGACGATGCGCTGTCTGCCGGGCTGCCGATCATCGACGATACCTTGCCGACTGCCGGCATCGGCAATCACGCCGGGGTTCACACCCGAGCGGTCAACGGCAACACCATCGTGGTGAGCGCCGCCAGCGTGCAAGCCATCGGCATGAACGCCTTCGGCCTCTTCACCGAAGGTGGCGCCGGCAATACCCGCCTGACCAATAACGGCACCCTCAGCACCAATGGCCTCAACGGTTTCGGCATTCGTTCCTTTTCCACGGTCGGCAGTATCGCCGTCGTCAACAACGGTGCGATCACCACTACCGGCGGTGCCGCCCACGGTATCTACGCCAACGACAACGTCGGTGGCAGCGGGTCGATCAGCATCGACAACAACGCGCCGATCACGGTGGGCAGCACCGCGAATACCGCCGGTTCAAGGGCGATCTACATCATCAAGCGCGGTACCGGCGATGCGACGGTCACCGGCAGCGGCAATCTCACCGTACTGGGCAGCCCCAACACCACGCGGGCTTACGGCATCATCGTCAGCGCTGAAAACAACAACGTGCTGATCGATTATTCCGGCGACATTTTTGCCAGTGGTTTTGGTGCGGGCGGCATTCGGGTCGACTCGACCGGTGGCAACGTGCGGGTCAACTATTCCGGCGACCGCATCGAAACACTGCACAGCAACGCCAACGGCATTTATGTCTCGACCCAGGCGCCGACGGGCACGGTCGACGTCAACGCTGGCGGTACGATTATTACCCATTCCGATGCCGGCTCAGGCGACGGCACCGGCATCGGTTCGTTTGGCATACAGGCGCTGACTTTGGGGGGCAATGTCGGCGTCACGTTTACCGGGCCGCTGATCGATGTCAACGGCGCTGGCGCGGCGATTCTGGTGGGCAATGCGTTCAACGCCGGCAGCGGCGTCGGCACGCTGAACGTCAGTAACAGCGGTGAGCTGATCGCGCGCGGCGATCAGCAGCGCGGTATTCGCACGTTGTCGGTCAGCGGCAGCCAAACCATCGTCAACAGCGGGGCGATCCAGACGCTTGGCGCCAGCAACAGTCAGGGGATTCTTGCGCAAGCTTCAGGCGCGGCGAGCCTTTCGCTGACCAACAGCGGGGCGATTACCAGCAAGGGCAGCGGCTCGTCAGCCATCGACGCGCTGACCGAGGGCGGCACGGTCAGCGTCAGCAACACCGCGACCCTGCAAGGTGGGCGCGCAGACAGCAGCGGCGTGGCCCTCGGCGGTGCGACGCAAACGTTGAACAACGCCGGCACGATCGGCGCGCTCAGCGATGTCGCGGTACGCGCCGATGCGACCACGCCGGGCACGGCGTTTTCGCTGAACAACACCGGGCAGATGACCGGTTCGGTGAATGCGGTGAGCGCCAGTAGTAACGTCAGCAACAGCGGCACCTGGACGCTGCGCAACTTTGTCGACAGTCGCGGTAGCGGCACGCGTGATACCTGGGGTGTCGCCACCGGTGATCTCGGTTCGGCCGGCAACAACAGCATTGATAACAGCGGGGTCATTCGCTTGGCGGCGCAACCGGCGCAACCGGCGCCGGGCATCGCCAGCTTCACTGCCAGCGGTGCCTATTTGCCCTTGGGCCAGGCAGCCAATACGCCGACACCGGGCGGGGCGGTGCAGGGGCAATTGCTCGGGGTGAGCCGTTTCACCCACAGCGGCACCCTCGACCTGGCCGCTGGCGGGAACATGGTCGGCAATGTCTTGCTGATCAGCGGTGCGAACACGGCCGGCACCGACGGTGGCGGGGTCTTCGTGTCCAACGGCGGCAGCCTGTTGCTCAACACCACATTGAACGGCGGCGGGGTGAACAGTCGCTCGGACATGCTGGTCGTCGACTCGACCACCACCGGCAGCGGCGGCGCCACCGGATTGGCAGTGAGCAATGTCGGCGGGCAGGGTGAGTTGACTCAGGGCAACGGCATCGCTGTCGTCGAACTGCTCAATAAAACCGAGGCGGCCAGCGACCCCAACGCGTTCCGTCTGGCCCGCCGGGTGGTCGCCGGGCCGTATGAGTATCGCCTGCAACAAGGTGCCGAGGACGGTAGCGCCAAGGACACCTGGTACCTGCGCTCGGATGCGCCGATCCCGGATGATCCGCCAGGCCCTGATCCCGAGCCAACGCCTGCGCACGTGCCCAATTACCGGCCGGAAGTGTCGTTGTACGGCGCGGTTCCGGCGCTGGCGCTGGTCTACGGCCGGACGATGGTCGACACCCTGCACGAGCGCGTCGGCGAAGAACGCCTGAATGCCGGCGATCCGTTGCCCAAGGACGATGAATCCACGCTGGCGCCGTCCATGGGCTGGGGGCGGGTGATCTATCGCAGTGGCAAACAGGATGGCGACACTAAAAACGCCTTGGGCAACACGCCCGAATACAACTACGACCTGACGGCTTTTCAGGTCGGCACTGACCTTTATCGCAAGGTCAGAACCGATGGCAGTCACGAGCAGGCCGGGATTTCCCTGTCGGCCGGCACGATCGACGCCGGCGTCAGCCACTACACCCGTCGCGCCGCCGGCGAAGACACCTTGCGGGCTTACGGCGTGGGCGCCTACTGGACGCACTTCGGCCCGTCCGGCTGGTACCTGGACGGTGTGCTGCAGGTCAACCGTTTCGACATCGAGGCCAAACCCAACGACCTCGGCAAACTGAAAACCCGTGGCTGGGGCTACACCGCGTCGCTGGAAAACGGCTACCCGTTCGAGGTCGACAAGGACTGGTACGTCGAACCGCAATTGCAGGCGATCTACAGCTACGTCGACCTCGACAGCAGCGACGACGTCGGCGCGAAAATCCGTTTTCGCGACGTCGACTCACTGATCGGCCGGGCCGGCGTGCGCATCGCCAAGGACTGGGACACCGAAGGCGTCGACAAGAGCGCACGGCGCACCAACGCGTGGATACGGCCGAGTGTCTGGCACGAATTCAAGGGCCAGCCGAAGACCGAGTTTTCCTCCGAGTCGGGTTACATCCCGTTCGAATCGGACATTCAGGGCACGTGGGGCGAGGTCAACGTGGGCGTGGATTACCAGGCCAATCGACGCACCACGTTTACCGCGTCGGCGGGATATCGCCAGGGCTTTGATGGCGACAGCCACGGGTATGACGCGATGCTCGGGTTCAAGATCAATTTTTAGGTACCCCCGACAACCCCGCGCAGTAATGCAAAACCCTGTAGGAGTGAGCCTGCTCGCGATGCGGTGGGTCAGTCGGCATCGTCGGCACAGGTCATCCGCTATCGCGGGCAAGCCCGGCTCCCACAGGATTCTCTGGTGGACATAGCCCAGCGCAGCACTGCAAAACACTGCGGGGATGGGCCTGCTCGCGATGCGGTGGGTCAGCCAATATCGTCGGCACAGGTCATCCGCTATCGCGGGCAAGCTCACTCCTACAGGTTTCTCGGGTGTAGACAAAACTGGACAACACGGCAAAACACTGCGGGGATGGGCCTGTTTGCGATGCGGTGGGTCAGCCGATATCGTCGGCACAGGTAATCCGCTATCGCGGGCAAGCCCGGCTCCCACAGTGTTCTCTAGTGCGCACAACCCTGCGCAGCACTGCAAAACCCTGTAGGAGTGAGCCTGCTCGCGATGCGATGGGTCAGCCGGTATCGTCGGCACAGGTAATCCGCTATCGCGGGCAAGCCCGGCTCCTACAGGTTTCTCGGGTGTAGACAAAACTGGGCAACACGGCAAAACACTGACCGCGCGGTCGGCGTGATCGGAATGGCTTGCTGGCGCGCGGCCCTATATTCTTCCGGCGTGTAATCGAATTGTTTAGGGAAGCATTGCATGCCGTTCAGGGTCATGGTCGTCGGTGGATATGGAAATTTCGGCAGCATCGTCTGCAGGCATTTGGCGCAGATGCCGGGTGTGCAATTGCTGCTCTCGGGCCGTGACCGGCTGAAGTTGCAGCGCAAGGTCGATGAACTCAACAGCCACGCCGGCACGGTCGCCGAAGGCTGGTGTGGCGATGCCATGGGCGCCGAGTTCAGAGCGGCGTTGCGCGCGATGGACATTCAGTTGGTCATCCACACCGGCGGGCCGTTTCAGGGGCAATCCTATGCGGTCGCCGAGAACTGCATCGCGGCGGGCGTGAACTACTGCGATCTGTCTGACTGCCGCACATTCGTCAATGGCATTGGCGTGCTCGATGCCCAGGCGAAACAGGCGGGCGTGGCGATTCTCAGCGGCTGCAGTTCGGTGCCGACGCTGTCGTCGGCGATCATCGATCAGCAGCGCTCGCGTTTCTCGCGCATCGACGTGATCGAACACGGCATTTCGTCGTCGGCGAAAATGCCCGGCCTGTCGACGATTGAAGGGGTGTTCGCCTACGCTGGCAAACCGATCAAGCAACTGAAAAACGGTCAAGTGCATGAGGTATTGGGCTGGCAGGATCTGACTTTGCGCAAGATGCCGCAGATGGGCACGCGTCTGTTGGCCAACGTCGATGTCCCGGACATGGACATTTTCGCCAGCCGCTATGGCGCGCAAACCCTCAGCTTCAAGGCTGGCGCCGGGCTAAAAATGGGCAGCCTCGCCAGCTATCTGCTGGCGCAGGCCTTGCGGCTGGGGCTAGTGCGTGACCATGCGCTGTGGGCGGCGCGATTGCACCGTCTCGGTACGCGTTTCGAACGGTTCGGCGATGGCAAAAGCGCGATGTACATCGATGTGCACGGCGTCGGTCTTGAGGCACAACCGTTGTCGATGACCGTGCAACTGACCGCCCTGAATGACAAGGGCCCGGAGATCCCCAGCTGCGCCGCTGTCGCCCTGGCCGCGAAAATGGCTCTGGGCTATGAGCCACAGGCTGGCGCACGACCGTGCGTGGGCGAAATCACCGTCGACGAATACATGGCCGCCATCAACGATCCGGACAACCTGAGCCTGTCCGTGCAGTTCTCTGACGGGCAGCGCTGAGCATGCTGTATCTGTGCTTGAAGTACCTGCACGTGATCGCCGCGATATTTTTGTTCGGCTTCGGCATGGGCTCGTTCCTCTACCTGATCGCCGCCAGTCGCACAGCCAACCCGGCAGTCATCGCGCACGTCGCGAGAATGGTCGTGCGTTTCGATACCTGGATTACCACGCCGGCAGGGTTTGCCCAGATCATCACGGGTTACCTATTGCTGAGGGTGTCGGGGCTGCCGATGAGCACGGAATGGGTGCTCACCTCGCTGATCATCTTCTTCAGCGTGGGCTCGCTGTGGCTGCCGGTCCTGGTGCTGCAAAAGAGGCTGTGCGGGATGGCGTTGACTGCTGACGCGGCTGGCGAGGGGCTGAATGACGACTTCCGCGCCGTGTACCAGAAATGGTTCTGGATGGGCGTTGTCGGGTTTGCCGGGATGTTTGTGATTGTGCTGATGATGGTGACGAAACTGTCGCCGGCGCAGTGGCTCAGTCTGCTGGGGTAGCGCTGGGTGGCGCGGCCATTTTCAAGAAGCGCTGCTCATGATCAGGACTCGGCAAGAGGCAGGTGTCGTACCGGCCGAACAACCGATAGCGATTGCGCGCAATCCGGTCGTACGCCCAATCGCGCAGCGTGCGCGGCACGATGCGCAGCCACCGGATGGGTTGCCAGCGGCCAGGCAATTGGCCGATGACTTCAAAAAACGCATCCGAACGCTCCCAGTAATGCCGGTCGCGGATCACCGCCATGGTGTCGAACTGATCCACCGGCAAACCGGCCCACGCCAGCAGCGCCTGACCCTCGGGCGACTGCACGGTCGCGAGGCGCACGCGGCGCTGGCGGTCATGCCGGATCAGAAAACGCGCCCAGCCATTGCACAGCTTGCACACGCCATCGAACAGCACGACCGTCTCGCCCGGTTTGAGCAGTGGCGCAGGGGCAGGGCGGGTTTGCGAGGCTGGCATCAGTGTGGGTCCGGATGAGACGGGTTATTCGCGATCATAACCGACCGTCTTCAACTGTAGTCGAATGTGAACAACACCAACCCTTCGACCGGTTCATAGAACATCACGATCAAGTCGGCACCGGCCGAGCGGTAATGCCAGCCCGGCACACTGGCCACGTGATAGAAACGATGGCCGGCCGGGCTCAGCGGATAGACGTTCGAGTCGCCCTCATCGACGTTGGTGTCGACGATGTCCATGGGGAATTCCACCGATTCCACCCAGTTCGCCCGACCATCCACGTCGCCGCCCAACTGCTGCACAAACTCGATCGGGTGAGTGCTGTCCCAGTCCATGCGCGCCAGTCTGCCGCTGCGTTTGAAACCCTCAGCAGCGGCGGCAAAAGCGCTGTGCTGTTCGGCGTAATGTTGCTGCAGATCAGCCCTGGCACCGGGATGCGGATCGGCCAGCTCGGCGTTGCCTTCGTGCAGGAAAAAGTAGCGCGGATCGCCGCACAGACGATAGCGCCCTTGTTCGATCTGAAAGCCGATCCAGTTGGTTTTCAGCAGGTCGCCGTGATAGCCATTCCACTCGGTCAGCTCGCCGACAAAGCACTCGTAGGGTTCCAGCGGGCTGAGCATGTGCGCCACCCCCGACCACTGTGGATTGACCTTGCTCAGGTCAATGCTGAACAGGGCGTGCAAGTGGTGCGCCAGCTCCGATTGATCCGCGACAAACACGTCTTCGGCGTTGGGGAACGGCAGCAGGCCTTCGGGGATTTGGGTGTAGTCGGGGGTTTGGATTTCGCTCATTCGATACAGTCCTTTGTGGTGTTGGCGTGGCAATGTTGACGGTGTGCTCAGTGTGAGTCGGTTTTTTTAGCGACGCAGCCTGGCGAATCGGATTCAATTTGGATCATGCCGACAGAAGCGGAAGGGCCTCCGTCGTAATCCCAACTCACCGGACCACCCACACTCACCAGATCGTAGATGTTGCTTTCGCCCAACACTTTGTAAGTGCGGCGATCATACAAACGGAAGAACGCCGGGAATTCCCAAGAGCCAGGCCAAGTCTCAGACACCGTATCGTCGGGGTGGGTGTTGGAATGAAAAAAGCCGGGCAATACCCAGTACGGCCTGAATTGCTGGAGCCAATAGCAACCGTTTGGGCTGAACTGCGGTTCATGGGACGGCTCGGCCAGGGCTTTTTCCCACCATTGCGACGCCATCCACAACGCACCCCACGAGGTGACGCAGAACAGCAACGCCGCGAGGATGGATTTTTCCCGACGCAGATGGCGGGCGCTGACAATCCGTTGCATGAAGACATCCTGTCGCAAAAGTCGGCAATTGTGCAGGTTCCGGATCGACAGGCAAAGGGGGGGGCAGACCAAAAGCTCCCATACTGTAGGAGCTGCGGAACGCTGCGATCTTTTGATGTTGATGTTGGGGGGCAAAAGATCGCAGCCTCGTTGCACTCGTCAGCTCCTACAGGGGAGCGGTGGGATGGGGGCTACCCCTTTGGGGGTACTCACTCTGAGTGATAGGAAGTTTTGCCACGATCCGCATACTGGTCAGACACGGCGTTATTCACCTGAAGGTCTGACGATGCGATTAGAACTTGTACAAATGGCGGCGCGCGATGGCGATAGCGCTTACAACCTGGAGCGCGTTCTGCGAGCGATCGCCGACAGCGCGCCGGGCAGCGATATCGTGATGTTCCCCGAGTCGTCCATCACCGGTTTTCTCGACCACGACAACATTGCCCGACTCGCCGAGCCGGTGGACGGCGCGAGTGTCCAGACGATTTGCGCCGCCGCGCGGCAGCACGATGTCGCGGTGGTTGTCGGGTTGATCGAACGCGAGGGCGAGCGCTTCTACAACACCACGTTGCTGATCACCCCCGAGGGCGTGGCGCTGACTTACCGCAAGACCCACCTGTGGGTCGGCGAGCCCGGGCTGGTGTACCCCGGCGATCGTTTTACCACGGTGCAGTGGCGCGGAGTGCGCATCGGTCTGTTGATCTGCTACGACATCGAGTTCCCGGAAAGCGCCTGCGCACTGGCGGCGCTCGGCGCGCAGTTGATCCTGATCACCGACGGCAATATGGAACCTTACGGCCACCTGCACCACACCGCCGTCGCCGCGCGCGCCCAGGAAAACCAGGTGTTTGCCGCCATGGTCAACCGCGTGGGCGAAGGTGTTGGCGAAGTGTTCGCGGGCGGTAGCAGCGTCGTCGATCCGTTCGGCAGACGCCTGTTTGAAGCTGGCGCGCAAGAATCCCGGCACGTTGTGGACCTGGACCTGACACAGATCGCACCGTCGCGCGCGCTCTATGACTACCGCGCAGAAAAGCGCCTGAAACTGGCCGCTGCGGTCACTGAACACCCGGACGGTCGTCGCGAGCTGTTGATTCCCTGAGCGCTGAAACCGGTCTCGCTTTCCAAATAAAAACAACATCGCGGCGGACTGCCAATCGATGGCCGATTCGCCAGGAGCTCCCCATGAAACTCAAGCGTTTGCTGCACCTTGGCTTGTTCACTGTCTGCGGGTTGGGCGCAGCAGTCAGTTGGGCCCAGGGCCCCACGGTCAACTTCTACAACTGGTACGACTTCATCGCCCCCGAAGCCCCCAAAGACTACGAGAAGGAAACCAGCACACCGGTGCTGCTCGACACCTTCGACAGCGCGGAAGTCATGCAAAGCAAATTGATGGTCGGGCGCAGCGGCTACGATGTCGTCGTGGTTACCAACAGTGCGCTGCCCAACCTGATCAAGGCTGGCGTGCTGGCAGAACTCGATAACAGCCAGTTGAGCAACCGCTCAAATCTTGACCCCGACATCCTCGCCAAAGTGGCGCAGAACGACCCCGGAAATCGCTATTCGATTCCTTATTTGTGGGGCACCACGGGGATCGGCTACGACGTTGACCAGATGAAAAAAATCTTCGGCGACGAGACACCAGCGGACTCCTGGGACTTGATCTTCAAGGAAGAAAACATCAAGAAGCTCAGCCAGTGCGGCGTCGCCATGCTCGATTCGCCCGGCGAAATCATTCCGATCGCCTTGCACTACCTCGGCTTGCCGCCCGACAGCAGCAACCCGGATGACTACGCCAAAGCCGAAGCGCTGCTGCTGAAAATCCGCCCCTACATCACCTATTTCGACTCGTCGCGGTTCATCACCGATCTGGCCAACGGCAATATCTGCGCAGTGGTGGCGTGGTCCGGCGGCGTGTTCGACGCCAAGACCAACGCCGAGCGCGCCAAGAACGGTCGGAACCTGGCCTATCGCATCCCGCGTGAAGGCTCCTCGGTGTGGATGGAAACGCTGGTGCTGCTCAAGGATGCGCCGCACCCGCAGCAGGGCCTGAACTTCATCAACTACATGATGCGCCCCGAGGTCATCGCCAAGAGCTCGAACTACCTGGGCTACCCCAACGGCAACAAAAGTTCGCTGGCCTACGTTGAGGAAAGTTTGCGCAACAACCCGGACGTCTACCCGCCGGCCGCGACCCTGGCGACGCTGTTTCCTGCGCAGCCGTTGCCGCTGAAGATCGAGCGCATTCGTACGCGGGTCTGGAGCAAAGTCAAAAGCGGCACCTGAGCCCGCGGGAAAAAACTGCTTGCCTCATGGCAAGCAGCGCGCGGAGATCCATTGACGGCTGTAGGCCAACACGCTCTGCGCGATGGCCGTCGGGAAGTGGATAAAACCGTGGGGGCAGGACGGCAGCATGTGCATCTCGACGGGTGCCGATACTGCCCAGCGTTTGGCGATCTCTAGGGTGTCGTCCCGCAGTGGGTCCAGCTCACCGGCAAACAACAACGCCGGCGGGAAACCGCTGAAATTGCCATACAGCGGTGACAGCGGCGGCTGGCGACGCTCTTGGTCACTCAGCCCCGGCGTCAGCAGGCGCAGCGCTGGCACGATGCCTGGGCCATCGAGCAGCAAGGTTTCAGCAGGCGCCGTGCGCACGCTTGGCGTGCCGGTCAGATCGTAGAGGCCGTAATAGAGCAGCGCGCCGCTGATGCGTTGCAGCAGTTCGGGCGATGTTTGCAGCGCCAACAACGTCGCGGCCGCCAGATGCGCCCCGGCCGATTCGCCGACCACCACCACGGGCAAATCGGCAAACGCAGGGTCACGCAGCAACCCGCGCGTGGCGTGCAGGCAATCTTCCAGCAGGCCTTCAATCGGTGTCGACACGGCGAGCCGGTAATCGATCGACACCACCACGACCTCGCAGCTGTCGACGATGGCAAGGTTGAAGTTGTCGTTCATCTGCGCGTTGCCGATCACCCAGCCGCCGCCATGAAAATCCAGCACAACGCCTTTGGCTTTGCCCTTGGGCCGGATGATCCGCACGGCGACGGGAACGGCGCCGCCCTCGATCATCTTTCGTTCAGCGCTCAGGCCATGCTTGGGCAGGGGGCTGGGGCTAACCAACTGACTGGCGCGCAACAGCGCCTGAATCAGCCGTGGCGTGGTGCGATTGCGGATGCGAAAACGCGGCAACCAGGCGAGCTTCTTGTTGAACTCGCGCACCTGTGCCAACTCCCGTTCGCCCTGCGGCCAAGGTGCCGGGTTGCTCCCTGTAAAGTCGGTCATCAGCGGTTCTTGAGCAAAATGGAAAAATTCAACGCGGCGGCCACACACAACCACGCCAGATAGGGAAACAGGATCAAGCCTGTAATCACGTCAAGTTGCAACGCCACGACCACCATGGCCGCCACCACCAGCCACAACAACGCCAGAATGACCATCGCGGCCAAGACTTGGTGGGCGCCAAAAAACACCGGCGTCCACAAGGTGTTAAGCGCAATCTGCGCGGCCCATAACGCCAGCACCACTTGGCTCCCCGGGATCAGGGTCAAGCGGTAACCGGCCCAGGCCAGCAGCAGGTAAATCAGCGTCCAGGCCACGGGAAACGCCCAGTTCGGCGGGGTGAAGCGCGGTTTGACGAGGCCCTCGTACCAGGCGCCCGGTTTGAACATGACACCGGTGGTCGCCGCTGCGGCGCAGGCCAGAAGGAAAATGAAAAAGGTCATCGCCAGTCCTTAGCTGAAGTCAGCTGTTGGGGGAAGCCAAGCCGTGTCGGCCGTTAAACAGATGACGCCCCGTGACGCAAAAAGTTTTGCCGTGAGCGACGACTGTTTTTACGCCGGGCGTTGCAGTTGAACTAAAATCTGACTGACTCGTCAGGATATTAACTCCATCACACACGGGTGACCCCATGCACAATTTTCTGCTCGAATATCTGTTCAACGGCGAGCCGCGCCGCCACGTACTCGAAGTCAAACAGGCGCACCTCGCCGAACACGAGGCCGCGCTGCACCTGCTGGAACTGCACGTCGGCGACGCCGAAAACGGCCTGGTCATGCCCCCGGCGGACGCCACGCCGGAGCAGATTGTGCAGCAGGCGGAGGTCGTCGGGATCACGCAGGTTCGGATGGTCAAGCAAACGGTGTGAGGCCTTGCCGCAAGCCGTCGTTGGTTTGCGGCGTCACGCACGAACGGTGCGAGGCGGGCGGTTGTACACGCATGAGTTGAGGTTCGAGAGCATCGCCCTCTACAAAAGCTCGGGTATCAGGAAAACCATCGCATCACCGAGGATGGTTTTGCCCGGGTATTCATGCGCAAAGCGCTGCCCTGTATCGCGTAAATGCGGGTGATCTGTGTCTATCGGTGCTTTTTCCGGGTTGCTACGGTCGCATTCCCTGAATTTCGATGAGGCAACCATGGATCTCACCGCCATCCCTTTTGGTACCACCGATTGGTCAACCATCGAGCCCGTGGCGCACGCCGGCGAGACCGGCACAGCTTATTGGCGCACCTGCCAGTTCGGCTCGACGCGAGTGCGGATGGTCGAATACAGCCCCGGTTACCTGGCCGATCACTGGTGCTGGCGAGGGCACATTCTGTTGTGCCTGGAGGGACAGTTGCAGACAGAGCTGGAAGACGGCCGACAGTTCACCCTGACGGCGGGCATGAGCTACCAAGTAGGCAATGATGCCGAAGGCCATCGTTCGTCCACCGCCACCGGGGCAACATTATTCATCGTGGACTAACCAAAAACCCGACCTGTAGGAGCTGCGGCACGCTGCGATCTTTTGATCTTGATGGGAAAAATCAAAAGATCGCAGCCTCGTTGCACTCGACAGCTCCTACAGGGTTTTGGGTTCGGCGCGCGCCCTGTCTGTTCAGGATCAACGTGCCCCGGTATCGCCTCGGGTGCGTTTATTCAATGACGGGATACCACGTTGCGTAGTTGTCATTGAAGGCGTTCAGCAAGGGGAATGCTTCGTTGCGATCACCCTCTACGACGGCGTTCTTGCGCTCGAAGGCTTCGCTCATGTGCTTTTGGCAAAGATCTTTAGGCACATAACACAGGCCATGCCAACGATGACGCCAGGCCAGCAACTGCCGATCATTTTCAACGATGTACACCGTTTTGCTCAGCGACTTGCGCAGGCGAGGGGCCGAGTCGCCTTTGAGCGACCTTGGCACACGAACCTCCTGCCCAAACACGTCCCACCCGGCCCACTGGCTGTAGAAGCGCAAGCGCGTGTCGTTGTTGACCGAGAGAAATTCGTAGTAGGCAATGCCTGGCTTGGGTTGGGCGATTTCGCAATAACGGCGCATCAGCGTCGTAGAAATATTGGCGATCATGTCATCAGAAAGGTGGTTAACCACCTTCTGAAAATGATGGAGATTGTTAAAGCCGAACTCTTTGCTGAGATGGGTCAGTCGCTGGCAATACGTGTACTCGCCGATCACAGAAACTTTGGCAAGCAACTTCAAATCATCCAGGCACTGCGCGGCATTCGAAGGGTTCATAGCATCACTCCTTTAGCCAAATCGAAGACGTGCCTCGACCAGCATGCTGCTTGCAGTGGCTAAACAAGTGGGGAAGTTCACTTGGATTTTTCGTATTTCCCATCGCAGCAGGGAGGCTACTTGTGCCTTCGCGAGATGAAATCATAAAGCGCCTGCGCAAGTAAACCGTCAGGCGAGCTGCAATCGCCAAGACTGCCAGCCGAGGCATAAAAAAACCGCGCCTACTCGCTAGACGCGGTTTTCGCTTAAGCCCTTCAGGCACTCACAGCGCCCACATTCGCACCAGCGCAAACTCCAAGTCGACAGTGATGCACTCGCGGCCAGCGACCCATTCGTCCTCGCGAAGGCGCCGGCCGGTATTGGTCTCACGCTCACCTTTGGCGATCACCAGAATAAACAGCCGGGTAGGGCACTCGAACGCATTCAATCGTTCAACATCCGCCCGCACCGACCAGTCGCCGTCCAGGCACTTGGCGTATGAAATGTCGCCCAGGCATTTGACTTCCGCGACCATCGACGGCTTGCCGTCTTCACTCAGTGCATACAGATCCGCTTTGCGTCGATCGCCGATTGGCAGGTCCGTCCAGATTTCCAACTCATCGTTGAACCAGGCATGAAGGCTGATCTGGGCTTGAATCCAGTGTTCCCGACAGCTGCTGAGTTGCAGGACCTGCTCAAGACTTTTTTCCATGTCGTGAAAGGCTCGTCCGAATAAGTCGAGCCATTGGGTGGTATTCATTCTGCACTCCCTGTGTCATCAAAATTGAGGCGCGATTATGGACGAGAACAATCCCCAACACCTCATCCGGTAGGAGCAAGGCTTGCCCGCGAAGGCGTTTAATCAGCCAGCATCGCCATTGCCTGATTCACCGCCTTCGCGGGCAAGCCTTGCTCCTACAGACAGCGTGTGCCCATGGCTCCGCCATCCCTGGCGCACAGCCATCCCACCTCCAACATGGACAAATCACGCACCCCACGGCCCAATCGCGCAGCCATTTCGCTTCAAAGCAAAACTGTCATATTCAGTATCACTTGCTTACCCATAGTGACCAGCCCAACGCTTATTCAATGAGGCTGCACTGTGTTTCAACGTCTTCTGTGTTCGCTGTCCGTACTGAGCCTGTCCATCGCCGCCGCCCATGCTGCCGAGTCCGTGCCGCTCGACACGCCGCGCTTGCAAGGCATCGACAACTTCCGTGACATCGCCGGCATCACCACCGCGTACACCACGGCGCACGACGGCACGATGCGCAGCGGCGTGTTCTACCGCTCCAACGCGCTGACCCCGACGGCATCCGACTTGGCGACCCTCAACAGCCTCGGCATCAAAGCCATCTACGACCTGCGCACCCCCAGCGAAATCGCCGCCACCCCCGACACCCTGATCAGCGGCGCGACCTACCAGAACATCGACATCATCGGCAGCACCACCTCTGGCTCGAACATCACCAACATTTCCTTCAAAAGCGCCGCCGACGCCATCGCCATGATGGAGCAGACCAACCGCGCCTTCGTCAGCGACGCCGGCATGCGCAGCCAGTTCGGCAACCTGTTCAACGCACTCGCCAGCGTCGACGCCGCGCAACTGTTCCACTGCACCGCCGGCAAAGACCGCACCGGCTGGACCGCCGCCGTGTTGCAGAGCATCGCTGGCGTCGATAACGCGACCATCATGGCCAACTACCTCGCCACCAACGACTACACCGCCGCCCGCGTCGCCGCCACGTTGAAGGCGATGCCGCCGAGCATGGCTGCCGTCTACGGCCCACTGCTCGGCGTGCAGGCCAGCTACCTGCAAGCCGGCCTCGACGAAGTCACCGCGCAATACGGCACCATGGACAACTACCTCAAACAAGGCCTCGGTTTGTCGCAGGAAACCATCTACGTCCTGCGCGGCAAACTCGTCGAATACAACAGCCTGCCGGGTCAGGCCGGGCTGATCGGCAACGCCGCTGCCGGTGCCGAACTGCTACGCCAATTGCAGAACACCGAGCTGTCCGGCACCTACAGCGCCTACAACTACTACCTGCAATCGGCGATCGACGCCGGCACCCTCGGCGGAGTCGAATCCCAAGTCGGCGGCCAGGTACACGCCGACGCCGTCAGCTACCTGCTGCGCCAAAACGCGATGATCGAACAAGCCGCCGCACCGTTCGCCAGCGGCAGCGACCTCAAAGTCGGCCAATATCGCCTCTGGACCACCGCGCTCGCCGGCTACCTCGGCACCGACGGCTCGGCCCATGCCGAAAGCAGCAACGAACACAGCCAAGGCCTGATGGTCGGCGTCACCCAACGCTTCAGCGAACGACTCAGTGCACGCGGCGGTTTCGGCTACAGCAAAGGCACCGTCGGCGGTGCGGGTGGCGAAGCCGACACCGACTTCACCTTCCTCAACGTCGGCGCCCGCTACGGCTTTACCAGCCTGGAACAAGGCCTGTTCCTCGACGCCAACGCCAGCGCCGGCTACATCGACTACGACAGCAAACGCGACCTGGGCGGCGGCCTCGGCACCGCGAAGGGCAACACCCACGGCAACCTCACCGGCGCCACGTTGGCCCTCGGCTACCGCGCCCCGGTCAACGGCATGACCTTCGAACCAAGCCTCGGCTTGCGCGTCAGCCACCTCGACCTCAACGGCTTCAAAGAGAAGGGCAGCGAACTCTCGCTCGACGTCGACGACAACACCGCCACCCGCCGCAGCGCCGTCGCCAACCTAAACGTAGGTTTCGCGCCCGTGGCGATGGGCAGTTGGCAACTGGTGCCGGGCGTACAAGTGGGCTATGAGCGCACACTGGGCGACAACGAAGTCGACAGCCAAAGCCACCTGCTGGGGCTCGACATTGAACAACGCGCCGCTTTCGACAATCGCGACCAATTCAGCGGCGGGGTAAACGTCATGGCCAGCCTCGGCGCCCTCAGCCTGGGCGCAGAAGTGGGCGCCAATGGCGGCGGCGACAGCCACGGCTTCAACGGCGGCCTGAAGGCCAGCTACGCGTTCTGAAACACACCAGGGTAAAGGACGACCCCACTCCAAAAAACACCAAAGGTTTTGTGATTTGCCATTAATCCCTGGCACAGCAAAAATCCCTGTGGGAGCTGGCTTGCCAGCGATTTGGCCAGCACAGCCAACCTCTTCATTACCTGACCCACTGCCATCGCTGGCAAGCCAGCCCCACAGGTTTCGTGAAATGCCATCAATCTAAATCACCCCACAAATCCCTGTGAGAGCTAGCCCTGCTAGCGATGGCGCCCGAACAGACAACATCACCCCCAACAGACTCACCACGCCGCCCACGCAAATCCGCAGGACTCACCCCATAAGCTTCCCGAGTGCCCGCGAAGATCTAAACGATAGAGTCGACGTCAAAATGACGAATAGCACCAATGACATGTCCATGCTGACGACGCGTCCGCTCAACGAGCAGGCATGGAAATGCTGATTGAACACTGCCTTTTCCCACGCTTCTATAGGCTTTACCGTCAAGGAGGGCCTTCCTTGTTTTCAGTACAACCAGGATAAATGGTGCAGCTCTTCCCATCCGGCATGATGAAGCTGCTGAAGTCCTTGTCGTTGCCATAGCAAAATGCGTACGGATCCTTGAACCCTTTACCCATACAGCGTTTCCAGCCATTAGGCACTTTGACCCAAGTGTCCTTCATGTAAGGTCGCTCTTCCTCGGCGAGATTGATTTTCAACCGTACGGTCTTACCTGGCAGTTGATCCAGGGTAAACGCGGCAGAAGGCTTGCCGGGTATTGGCTTGCCAGCCTGATCGTATGTTTTACAGTCGAGAATTTTGGTCAGTCGACGCAAACCACCCACCGTACGGAACATCCACTGGCATTGGCCAGAAAACTCGCTCTCGCCGGTAGTGTTGAAGACGCCTTTGTCCATGCTCAAGAGATCCTCGCGCACGGAAATTCCCGCCGAGTCTCTTCCCATGTCTCCGAAATCATCACCATAGGTAGCGTTGATTTCGAGGTCTATCTGATAGATCACCAACTCACAGCCTTTACTGACTCGGCGTATTTCAATCTGCGAATCCGGTTTATATGCCTTCCGCCACTCACGGTTGAATTGCGGATTCAGATTGTCGCGCTTAGCCAAGTCGCACTTTTGGCCTTTAGCGGGCACGTACCATACCGTCGCGACGTATGCGAAATTCTTCGGCAGATCTGCGGTGAAAGTGAAGGTGTTCGACTTGTCGGGCGCCGTGGTCGTGCAGCCAACCAACAGCGTCATGCAACTCGTGAAAGTCAGAGCTAGAACTGCACTCTTCATAAGGTCTCTCCTTGAACGACAAATTTCCTGTGCAAGTCTCGCGCTGCCAGCAGAGTGATCTTCATTAATGCGATCGAAGTGCGATGCTGCCGTCTCGGCGTTAGGAAGGAAGCTGATAGTTAGATGCCTGCAAACGCGATCGACGAGGAAGTGAAACGGCTCTGGCTCCTTCCAGCCCAGCAAGCCTGGCTAGCATCTCGGTGTGCTCGATTATCAGAACGCGACGGATATTAACAAACTCTACAGACGCGCTAGCCGCCTCAGATTGAGGAATGTTCAGCCACGCAGGACTGGCTGTTTCTGGCTGCTCACCAAGATGGACGTTTCCAGTGAATGGTGATGGCTATCGGATAAATCCCCTCACCAAAAACTGCATTCCAAACACCCGACAATCTCACCCCCGAGCCCGAAACTCCGCCGGACTCACCCCATAAGCCCCCTGAAAATACTGACAAAACCGCCCCACATTACTAAACCCAAACCTTAACGCCACCTCCGTCACCGACCCCGCATCCCGCTGCTTCAACACCTCATAAGCCCGCTCCAGCCGCACCTGCCGCTGATACCCCACAATCGACATCCCGACAAACCGCCGAAACCCCTCCTGCAACGCCCGCTGACTGACATTGCTCAAGCGCGCCAGATCCACGCCACTGACCAATTGCTCCGGATGCGCCTGAATAAACTCCACCGCCAACTTCACATGTCGCGGCGCAACCGTCGCCGTCGGCCGCCGCAACGCTTCGGAAAAGTTATGCGGCCACGCCTCCAGCACCGCATCAATCAACATCTCCCGCAACCGCGACGGCATCAACGTCCCGCTGTTGATCAACAAATCAAACTCCGTCCCCGTCGCCAGATCAATCAACGCCTTGATCCCCTGAAACGCCGCCGAATCCAGATTCACGCTCGGCTCAAACACAATCCTTTCCAGAATCGGTTTACCCAACAGCGCCGCCAATCGCTCAGTGAGCTGATGCCGATTGATCGACATCCCGTGATGCGCGTGAACATCAAAAAAGCGCATCGAGCGGATGTCAGCCTTATCGATCGCCAAACCAACCTGGCAAACGCCGATGGACTCGGTCGCGTGGTTGAACACAATCTTGCCGGCCGTGGGGATGACGAACGTGATCTCATCCTGTGGGTCGGGAAAGGCAACGGTGAAATCCCCGCGATAATGCATCCGCCGAAAACTCACCCCCTCATGCCGCCCATAAACCCCACCAATGATGATGTTCGCCGGCAGCGGCGGATTGTCGGCATAGCGATTACCGAACAACTTCGAAAAAAGTGCACCGAAGTCGTCCGAACGGAGATTGTCGGAGCGCAGGATGATTTGCTGGCGAACGGGAGACGGAAACACCTTGGCGGCACCTTCGGTTGTGGGCTCTAGTACAGGGGGGTGGGGCAGGGCGCCGAGAAGACTAGCAGAGGAAATATGACGCGTTTGTGACAGCCTGAAACATGCCGTAACACCGCCGCACCACGTTTAAGCAAAGGACACTCGGCAGGCCATTGCCGACATGGCAACCTGCTCGCCACTGTACTCAGCGAGCAAACACAGGCCCCGCGCCAAGCCCCAGGCCCTGTTTGACCCGCCCTGAAAGCCCAAAAAACATTGGAGCGGCAATGCAAGCCAACACGCAAACACTCCCCATCACCCTGACCCCGGAACTCGACTTCGACCAAAACGCCGCCAGCGCTTTCGGCGAATCGCTGACCGGCGAATACACCCAAGCCACGCCATTCCCGCACATCGTCATCGACAACTTCCTGCACGCCGACGTCATCGCCAGCATCCGCGAACACTTCCCGGTCGAACCGACCAGCAACGAACAAATCTACGAGCGCGGCTACAAAGGCCAACTCAAACGCCAGATCAGCCCCAACGCCTGCAGCCCGTACCTGAAGAACGTCTTCAACACCTTCAACTCCGCACCGATGCTCGAATTCCTCGAAAAACTCACCGGCATTCAAGGGCTGATTCCAGATCCTTATTTTGCGGGCGGCGGATTACACGAAACCAAAACCGGCGGCTTCCTGGGCGTGCACTCGGATTTTCGGCTGAACAAAAAGCTCAACGTTGAGCGACGGTTGAACGTGATCATTTACCTGACCGAGGACTGGCAGGAGGCGTACGGCGGCAACCTGGAGCTTTGGGATGTGGGGATGAAGAAATGCCTGAAGAAGGTGCTACCGGTTTATAACCGGTGTGTGATTTTTAATACGGACAAGGACAGTAACCACGGGCATCCGGAGCCGTTGACTACGCCGGAAGGGGTTACGCGGCGGTCGATTGCGCTTTATTACTACACGGCGAGTGGGGTGGGTGGGGAGCCGGGGCAGAGGAATAAAACGCACTATAAGCCGCGGCCGAAGGATCGGTGGAGCGTGACGTACTACGTGGAAAAACTGTTTAGGAAGAAGGGGTGAGTGGCCGCTAGTTCAAGGACGCGGCCATATCTGTTATGCGGGGGAGTAGCTCCCGCTAGGCCTCCTTTCGGCCATTTTCGGTCAGTCGGGACAGACTAAATTTTGACTGATCTGAAGAGGGCTCCGCAGCGATTTTAGGCGAAGCTACGAATGCGTTCGAGCTAGGGCCGGGGCTCAGTCGTGACCGGATTCACCATAGTCGTTATTCGCAGCCATGCACCCCTCGCGAGCTCCCAAGTGACTTCTTCGTTCGTTTTTCGATGGCTTATGGCCGTGCGGCTGGCATGCTCAGGTTTTCACGATAGTAAGGACGCGCGACATGCTCGGGGCTTTATTCAAGGTTTTAAGTTCATGGCCTTTCAAAGCCACAATCAAGCTAGCCAAAGGAAAAATGCACGGTGGTCTGATCAGTGCTTTTGCAGCCATGCAGGCGCCAATTCCCCCCAAAATCATTGGCGAAATCGACGCAATGTGGGCCCATGCCGAGCAGTTTTTTCCTTCATTCCCCGACTGGATCATGGAGCACGATGAAAAGGCTTTGGCTGCTAACGCCTTGGTATTTTGGGCGGTAGAGTTGGTGGACACAGACAAGAAATATGCTGCTGTACTGCTCTCGGCAGCAGGTTTTTGCGTTTATGACGTTGATCAAGCCAAGTTTACCAACGATCCTCGGTTTAACCTCATGATGCGCGGTGCTGCAACGGTTGCTCAGGGTAAGGGGTTGGATTTTTACAGCAATCTCTTGGAAACGGATGAGCCGTTTTAACCAAGCGTCTATTATTCGTAGACGCAGCAACTTTTTGGCATTGCTTTGCGCACACTCACGGCTAAAAATCTGGCATTGATTTTGACTGCTCATTAAAGAAAGGAAAGGATCTCTATGTATTTTCTTCTGTCGTTATTCGCGGCGATCGTTCTTGCTATCCCTACATATGGCGCATCGCTCTTAGTTTTTTTTCTAGTAAAAAACTGGTTCGATACTAAAGCGGCAAATCACATTCTCAACGTGATTTCCAGAAGCGTCAAAACCCAGGAGAGCCAAGAGCTTTACCACATCAACAAAGCTGCCATCAGGAAAGCGTTCACCATGCTTTCTGCAAAATACGAAGAAGAAACCAGCCATGGGCTCACATTTTTTTCGGGCATGGTTAAGCACCCTATGCACACCGACACCATTAGTGTCTTTGTTGTGTATTCGCCTAGGAATGGAACAAAGAACAAAATAGAAATAAGCACTAAGGTATTTCAACCTCTGACTACCGCGTCATTAGAGGACGGCTCATTCTTGGCTGCTTTGTTAAAGCCCCGCTCGACCTTTTGATAGCTCCAAGAACTCTCGACTACAACAAAAGCTCTTTCCAGTAGGCTTTTTGTGCGCAATTTAACGAAAGTGTCGTTATGCGCAGTCTCGTTCGCCTACCTTGACTCGGCTTCGCAGCTAGATAGCGCCGGCTGCGAGATCGAATAATTGGGACATAAATCCCTTAGCTGTTCGCTGGATGAAAGTCCGCCGGCTATGACCGGCCGGTATGAGTCGATTTCGGTCAGTTGCGACAGGCAGAAATCGGCCAAAAGCGTACACTTAGCCCACCGACTTCTGTCCCTAGAACAGCATGAGTAGTAACCATAATCAGCTGACAGCTGCGCGTTGCCACCGGTGGCGATAGGCGAGCAATGTTGCCAAAGTAGTATTCCTACCACCCACCAGCTAACCTGCAAATCTTAGGAAATCAGTCATGGACGCCCCGAGATGCAGCCACCCAAGAAATACTCTGTTGTTTTGGTCGATTTAGATGGGGGGCACACGCTCTATCCGATGAAGGAATGGTGCCGTCAGAATCCTAATGAAGCACCACCTATCGATCCAAACACGAATTCTCAGCAGCTTCGTCGTGCATTCACTCGAATGGGATGGGTCACTGAAGAAACTGAAACACAGGTTCTGGTCCTGCATCCCGGCACACCTAAAACAGCTATTCAAGCCATCGAAGACGAAGACCTGACTCTTGGAGACGAAGACACGCCAGATTCAGATCGAGAGACAGTTTTTGAGCTGGAATGGCAGCTACGCGACTTCATATCTCACAACATCGAATCACTGAAACTGGAAGATAAATCCCTTCGCCTCTATGTCGACACTCTAGGTCGTGATGGAGTTGAATACCCTACCGATGTTGGGCCAATCGACATACTCGCACTTGATTCAGATGACGCGTTCGTGATTTTTGAACTGAAACGTGGACGTGTGGCAGATCGTGCCATTGGTCAGATCAGCCGCTACATGGGCTGGATCAAGAAGAACCTTGCGCACGGGAAGATGGTGAAGGGCGTCATCGTCGCGAAATCCATCAGCTCAAACCTACGTCACGCTATCGTGGCAGTTCCTAATGTCTCGCTTTTTGAGTATGAAGTAGCGTTCAGCCTGAACCAAATCTTTGAAGCAGATGAACCAATGTCACATGAAATATGAGGAGTGAATAGCTCCAACTTTTGTAGACCAGCAATTGGCCGCTACTGGACGTTAGATGCCGTGCGTGGGTTACCGCTATAGGCTCAAGACATTTTCGACGCAGCGGTACTGGCCTAATGCCAATGCTAATAAGATAAATGATTTACCCTGACTATCGGGTTACGTTGGGCGTGGGCGTTTTCTGCCAAGGATAAGGAGTGACAGGTATGGCAAAGCAGCTTAGTGAAGCATCCCTGCGCAAGGTCGCCCGTGAAGAGCTGGAGGTCCTTGAAGGGATTATTGATTACGCCGAGCATATGATCCGTGAAGGCGATTTGGCTTACCGGAATCTTAAGCGCAACGCCTACGGCAAGGCACTGGTGATCGAGCGTGAGAAAGAGGGGGTTGCTACATTCCGGCTGGGTATTGACTCGCTGGTGTACCCCAAAGCCAGCTCGGGCTATGCCACTCCGCACTCACCGGTGGGCCGTCTTTGCGCCGTGGCAGGAGTCGGTTTTGAGAGCTTTTCCAAAGCCTGGGGTGATTACCGGGTCACTGAGGCCCGCCAGTTTCGTCGCCATGATTTGGAAGAACTGGAGCGTCATGCACGCAACTTTCTGGCGGTGGGCGTGGAGAATGCTAACGGCCAGGGAAAGGTCATGGATCTGCGAGCCTTTTTGACAACGGCTAATTTAGCAGGCAAGCAAACCACCTTGCCGAGTAAAAAGCCTGCAAAGACCGAGAGTGTGGAGAAGCCTGTCGCCGTTTTGCTCCCCACTGGCAAGGAGCTGCTCGAACCTGCGAAGGGAACAACCAACGAAGCCGGGCTGCTAAACACACCGGTGACAGAGGTTCTTGTTGTTACACACCCACCAGAAGATGGGCAGCCGGCAGACGTGCCAGTAGAGCTGACACCGTCCGTGCCTGCCGCACTGCGGCTGCAGATTCTCGATGACGAGGAAGAAGATTCGGCACTGGCGATTACCGATCTCGATGATGTGGACGATGAAGTTGGCGGCGAGCTAATTGAGCGGATGAGCCTGGATGAGCACTTTTTTCTGAATCGAACCCCGAATCAGGACAAGATCATTTCCCGGGAGCCGGTTGGGCCGATGTGGGTCGAGGGCGTTGCGGGCTCTGGCAAGACCTCGGCGGCGCTCGGGCGGACCAAGATGCTCTGTGACTTCAACTCGAATGAAGTTACGGATCGTGAGACGTTCCGGTCCATTCTCGGCGACGATTTCGACTACTGGGAAGGGGAGTTTGCCGGCAAGTTCTCCCAGGACGGCAGCGTCGGCTTTGTGCGCACTGCCGAGCTGATCCAGTACCTCAAGCAAACCTGCAGCCGTCTAGGTATGCCCGGTTTACCGGTGCTTGAGTATCACGAGTTGCGCTCCAAGCTGCGCAGCTATCGCCATCTGGAGTCTTCGGGCGGTACTGGCAAACGCTTCAAACACAGCAGCGACGAGGGGCATTCTCTGACCACCACGCTGGCTTGGCTCAATGCCGCCCGGCTTGCGCTGGCGCGGGTGATTGCCGCCGACTTGCAGAAACTGCTGGTTGAGGTCGAAAGTGAGCAACTGCAACGGTTTACTGCCCAGCAGCGCAGTCAGTTTGCCGCTGCCCGCCAAGCGCTTGCAGCCAGCGTTAATGAACTGGTGCAAGAGCTGCTCTCGCCTTTGGCTGCGGAGCGAACCTTGTATCGGTTGGGGGCCAAATTGTTGGAGAGGATTCAGGCGCTGGCTCAGCGAATCCTGGGTCCGGCAACCCTGAGTATTCATGTAGGGGAGTACATGGCCTATGGCGAGGGCATTCCGGAGCTGGCGCAAAGGCTGGCAGAGTTACCTGTCGATTTGTTCCAGCAACCCAATCAGGTTTTGGTGCTGTACAGGGCAAGTGTTGTTGAGGGGGCCGAGGCATTGCCCTGTGTATCGAGCAGTTGTTACCAGTTCCTCTCGGCGGATAACCAGCCCTTGTCCTTCAATGATGCTGTACAGGCCTCACTCTCGGGCACGAGCGTCCGCGCTCTGCTGCCATCGTTAGTGAGTGGTGACGGGTATGAGACCAAATTCATGCCTGTCAATGAGCTGTTCATTGTGCTTGGTACGCCCAAGTCCCTGCTCTACCTGGACGGTGAGGTGCTGAAGTGGTTGAGGGTCAGCAGTGGTATCGGTAGTCAGGTGTTGCCTGGTGAGGATGAACAGGCCCGTACTTCGGTGCTTAAGATATTCCGGCAGGCGGCGTTGGACCATCTGGCCAAGCCGCTGAAGAACTTCGCGGAGCTGTATGCAAAGGCGCTGTATGAATACGCCGACAGCTTCCCTGATGCGGCCATTGCATGGCAGGTACTGGAGCGTCTTGAAGAGCAACGCCTGTGCGATTCGGATATCGACTTGCTGCTGTGCCTGGCTCACGACCTCAGTGCCGGAGTAACAGCAAAGCTCCCCGCTAGCCTGCGCGAGGCCCCTTTCTATCAGAGCGTGTTTGTCGATGAAGTGCAGGATTTCAGCGAGCAGCAGATCTACTTGATGACCTCCCAGGCTGATCCGCGTTACAGCGCAATCACTGTGGTCGGAGACCGTTCGCAGCAGTTGCTGCGCAACGAGGAAATTCACATCGCGGATTGCTTCCCTATTGGCAAGCGTCCAGAGTTTGTGGCGCTGGATGAGAACCTGCGGCAGAAAGGGCAGCCGGATCTCGCTGCGCTAAGTGCGGTACTGCGGCAGTTGTTCGAGCGCGGAGCCGATACGGATGTACAGCAGCTGGACGCTGCCCTTCTGCATGATCAGGTCAGCGAGCAAGGCGCTTACACGCTGCATGGCTTTGCTCGGCGTGAAGAAGAGTTCAGGTATCTATGCGAGACGATCGCCGCTATCCCTGAAAATCAGTCGGTTGCTGTGGTGTTGCCCGACCAGGAAACCGCCCGGTCTCTGCATGCTTTATGTGCGCAGGAGCTGGAGGGCAGCTTCCGCAAGATGAGCGTATCGGAACAGATTGATCTGTCGAAAAAGTACCTTGTGCACTTCACGTCGGTACTGCATGTGAAGGGGCTGGAGTTCGATGTCGTGCTGTTGCCAATGATCGACCTTTACGACCTTGGTCAGCCGGTATTCCGCAACCGGTTGTATGTGGGTTGTACGCGAGCGAGACAGCAGTTGCTGATGAGTCGGCTGCGCTAGTAAATAACTAAGGATTGAATGAACGATGGAAGCCAACAGCCGTCCTCTGCTGCGAATCTTCGAACCCACGGTGTGCTACCAGATTCCGCTGTTCCAGCGGCCCTATGTATGGAAGCGTGAGGATAATTGGCAGCCGCTCTGGGAGGACTTCGAGCGCCTGCTCGATGTGATGCTGGCTGGTGAGAAGCTGCGCCCGCATTTCCTCGGTGCCGTGGTGCTTGAGCAACTGCGTAATGACACGGGGTCGGTGCAGGGCCGTCAGGTCATTGATGGGCAGCAGCGCTTCACCACCTTGCAGTTGCTGCTGATCGCCGCCCGCGACCTTTGCCGCAGCCGGGGTAGCGAGCGCTTCGCCGGGCGCTTCGAGTCGATGGTCTCCAACAGTGACACGATGGTCGATGACCCGTCAGAGGTGCCCAAATTGTTGCCAACCAATGCCGATCGCCTTGCGTTTGCCTTGGTACATGGCGCGGGCAGCCCGGATGCGTTGTTGAAGCAGGCGAGCAAAAAGGGCGTGGACTTCAGCTACGATCAGGGCATCGTCGGCGCCTACCTGTACTTTTATGGGCAGTTCGAGGAGTGGTTACGGCCGGAGGCTGTAGAAGCCGAAGAGTCGCTGGAGAAACAGCTGGATGCGCTTTGGGCCGTGGTTCGCAATGGCTTGCAGTTGGTGGTGATTGATCTCGGCGAAGACGACGAATCGCAAGTGATCTTTGAGACGCTCAATGCACGTGGTACGCAGTTGCTGCCGGCGGACCTGATCAAGAACTTTCTGTTCCGGCGCGCTCAAAGCGAAGGCGGTGATATCGATACGCTGTACGAAGAGCATTGGGCGGAGTTCGATGGCGAGTTCTGGCGTGAAGAGGTGAAGCAGGGGCGGGAAAACCGTCCACGCATTGACATCTTCATCCGCCATTTCCTGACCCTGGCGATGCGCCGCGATATTCGTGTCGGCCACATCTTTAACGAATACAAGAACTACGTGCAGCACACCGCCGACTGGGGCTCTTGTTTCGTCGAACCGGCCAACTCTGCCAGTGAGCATATGGCGCTGCTCAAGACCTACGCCGAGCATTTTCGCCAGTTCTCTTCGCCCACGGCAGGATCTCGTCTGTCGCGTTTTCTGGCGCGCCTCGTGGTGATCGATACTTCGACGGTTTATCCGTTGCTGCTGCTATGTAGCCAGCGACTGCGTCCGCAGCAGCAAACCGAGTTCGAGGCGATCCTGACGGTGCTTGAGTCCTATCTGTTCCGTCGGATGATCTGTGGCCTGACCACCAAGAACTACAACCGACTATTCCTCGATCTGATTCGTCATCTCGAGCGGGAAAAGCAGATTACGGCCCAGGTGGTCGGTGCATTCCTGCTCTCCAGCGAAGGGGAAAGTGTGCGCTTCCCGAAAGACGGCGAGCTGAGCAATGCGCTACTCGACTACCCGCTGTACCAGTGGTGGCCGCAGTACCGTGTGCGGGCGGTGCTCGAGGCCCTTGAGCGGGCGCTGGCGCATGCCAAAAGCGAGGCTGTCAGCCTACCGACGGGGTTGACTATCGAGCATATTCTGCCTGTGAAGTGGCAGGAGTACTGGCCGCTGCCCGCGGAGGTGCAGAATGATCCCCAGATTAAGGTGGAATTCAGCCAGCGTCGTGATCGAATCAAGCATACGCTAGGCAATCTGACACTGGTGACCAGCAGCCTGAACCCTGCATTGTCCAACTCCGCTTGGGCAGCCAAGAAACCGGAACTCTTGAAATGGAGCAAGCTGAATCTCAGCCGTGACCTGCATGACCATGAAGAATGGTCGGAGCAGGAAATACTCGCCAGGGGAGCGGCGCTGGCGATGTCTGCGATTCAGATCTGGCCATATCCTGACGTTGATCAGTAGCAACTAGAACGGAAGCATTGTACGCAACCTGCGTTCGGAGGCACTTTACTGGGGGACAGCCTCTGACCGAATGCAGTCGTTCGTTGTTTGGGTAGGAGGCACATCCGGCTAAACGTGAACTGAACCGTGTAGCAATTACAGCCTTAGCATGTTCGAAGCTCTATGGGAGATGAGTGTTTCGCTCTGATTAAACGCAACGCCGCAGGCACGTTTAAATTACACAAACCGTTACGCCACAAAGGCTACAACGCCTTGCGCCGTTGCCTACGCGTACGCCAGAATCCGCCGGCATACACGACTATGGATCGGGCTATATCGTTTCCCCGTCACTGCAAAACAGTGATCGGGTTTGGTAGCCCGTTTCTCGACAACCGTAAGGCACAACCTTAAGTGGTCTCCATTTGGAGGCTCCGTTTTTATGGTGGCCATGCGTGGGGCTCCTTCGTGGAGCGCCGGGGTTTTCTCTGTCTTGACCGGTCTACCAACCCACGTGTGGCCGCCACCCTTCGTTTGGTAGCGAAAGTGACGGCTCTTCATTCTTTCAAGAAAGAGGTGCTGTTATGTTCAAAGTTACTCCAAACCCACCGGACGCCGATCCGATCCCGTACGACCCAACCCTCGAACCTCAAAAGATAAGAGAGGCGACCGACCGCGCCATCAACTTTTATCTCAACCCCGGCTCGCTGAAGCTCTCAATTCCATCCCGCAAAACCAGCAAGATCTTCCTCATCGATCCCGCCGTGGACGAAGAAACTCTACTCCTCGAAGCCTGCGAGTCGTTGGCCGCCGCCAGTGACATGGCACGTGACATGAGCGATGTCGTCGACAACTCCCAACGCCGGACCATGCTGATGCTGCATCAGGTGATCATGCTGAGTGAGTTGATGGTGAATCGAGTTCTGGATGGTCGCCGCTTGCCGAACTAAGCGCTGCGTCATTGACGGCTAGGCCGCGAACTCTGTGTAGGAGCTGCCGTAGGCTGCGATCTGTTGATTTTGTTTTTGATTGTTGAAGAGCAGATCAAGGGATCGCAGCCTGCGGCAGCTCCTACATGGTGGGTATTCATATTTTTTTTGGAGTGCCTTGATGGGTGCTTGTGGAGTTTCAGTTGATGTCCGAAACCACTAACAGTCCGCCGGTGACAGATCCGGCGCCGCCGTATGAATCATTCGATTCGAAGAAGCTTCATGCGGCGGCGGAGCGGGCGCTTGATCATTATCTTGCGCCTGAGAAGATCATGGCGACGCCATACAGCCCCAGCACTTTGTTCATGGTCAACCCGCAATCCGACACGGAAACGTTGCTGGTCAATGCCTGTGAGTCTTTGGCTTCGGCGACGGTGATGCTCGGTGATTTTGCCGGGATGCTGGAAGGGCCGAACCGCAATACGTTGTTGGGGATTGCGCAGGTCGTGATGTTGGGGGAGTTGGCGGTGAACAAGGCGTTGGATAACGTCGAGTTGAAGCAGCCGGCCTAGTGCTTGTGCCTGGCTGATTCGGGATAAACGGCCAGGGAGCGAGCTCCCTGGCCACAAGATCAACGCGCCTGTCGTAGGTTCTGGCGCTGGCAAGTTTCAAAGTGTGATTCTCCAAGTGATCGCATCAGCTCGATGTCGATCAGCGAAGGGCGCTGAGGCAGTCATTTGCAGCTGCCGAAAATCACCTTAACGTTGAGCGTCCGGGTGGCTCGGATCAATGCGTGGATCGGCACATTTCCATCCCGCGTGTGAACCTCCGGATGAACGCTCATCAACCACGTTGAACTCTCGTGTCGACGCATCCGTCCTCTGCTCTGAGGGGCTCAGGGCAATGTTGCTGCGCAGTCCCGTTAACGTTTTCAGGGAAATCTTCGGGGTGCGTGTCATGAATGCTTTCAAGAATCAGCTGACGCCTGAGCAAGAATCAAGATTGCATGCCTTGGATGCCTGGCACCGTGCGCTGGACAATCGGGCGCTGCGTATGGACTGCCCCGATGCCTACCACGACGAACTGTTGCGCCAATCTGATGAGATGGATCGGTTGGGGCTGTTGACGCTGAGCGAATGGCGCGACCTGCGAAGGGATGCGGACGAAGCGTATCGGCGGGCGGTCGCCGGTGAGGATTATCACTGAGGTCGCTGCGCTCATCTGGCGCGCGGTTTTTCATCTGATACAAAGGGGCTCATACCATGGCTAACCAGAAACCCGTGCAGCGCAGTCCATCTGCTCTGCAGATGTTCGATGCTACCCGCGTGGCTTTTGATCGGGACGCGCAGCGTGTCTCCAGGCTGTTCCTGCGGTCGCTATCCGGTTCCACTGAAAACACCGACTCGAGAAAATAGGAGGTCGCATGCCCGAGCCGTTAACCTCATCAGGCACGCCATTTCGTTCCTGGGTCTCCCGGGTCTCAGGCTCCGGGTGGGGCGGGCTGGCATTCTGGTCAATTCTGATTGGGGTGACAGTCTTTCTATTGATCAGCGGATATGGCGCCTTCGTCGGTGCCAATCAACAGAATCTGCACTTCGCATTTCTTGGCGGCATGTCTGGCTTCGCGGCGACGGCGTTGGGCGCTGTGGTCGCGATTGCGTTGCGCGATATCGCCGCCCGAACGCAGGACATCATGCTCGGCTTCGCCGCCGGAATGATGTTGGCCGCCAGTTCGTTTTCGCTGATTTTGCCCGGCATTGAAGCCGCTCAGGCGCTTTGCGACAACCAGTTGCTTGCCGCCTGCGTGGTGGTTGCAGGGTTGGCATTGGGCGTAGCGCTGATGGTCGGTCTGGATCGATTCGTGCCTCATGAACACGAGAAAAGCGGTCGCCGTGGCCCCGAAGCGCAGCGCTTCAATCGTGTCTGGCTGTTCGTCCTCGCCATCACGCTGCACAACCTGCCGGAAGGCATGGCCATTGGCGTGAGCTTCGCCAACGGCGATATGAAGGTCGGACTCCCGCTGACCACTGCGATCGCCATTCAAGACATTCCCGAAGGCCTGGCTGTGGCGTTGGCGTTACGCGTGACCGGCATCTCTGCACTGCGCGCGGCACTTATCGCGGTGGGCTCGGGCTTGATGGAACCGATTGGCGCCATCGTCGGATTGGGCATTTCCAGCAGTTTTGCATTGGGCTATCCGATTGCTCTCGGGTTGGCAGCCGGCGCCATGATTTTCGTGGTGTCCCATGAGGTGATTCCCGAGACCCACAGGAACGGACACGAGACGCCGGCGACTCTGGGTTTGATGCTCGGTTTCGGGGTGATGATGTTCCTCGACACTGCTTTGGGTTAGTGACGAGGCTACGTCGCCACCCTCAATGCGATTCAGGCTTTATGAAGGGCTACCTGTGTTTTAAACACATCGCTGGCGCAACACTCAGGCCATCGGCCGTGGCCGTTGATCGATAAGCCAGAAAGGAAAACGACGAGATCCCTCGTTAAATGCCCGAGCAATCTCGTCGTTGCTGCGTAACACCCACGCTAAGTAGCCAGAACCGCTGCGCTATCGTCGATCTCCGGTACAGCGACATGAGGACTGCCGGGAGTCAGGATCACCTTGCGGCAATCTTCCTCTCGTTTATCGAAAATCCTGTAACCCTCAGCAGCCTGTTCCAGCGACATGCGGTGGCTGATGATGACTTCGGGGGAGAGGCGACCTGTCTCGATGTGCCCCAGCAGCTCAGGCAGAAACCGCTGCACATGGGTCTGGCCCATTTTGAAGGTCAGGCCCTTGTCGAACGCGTCGCCAAACAGAAAACCGTGGATGAAGCCGGAATACACGCCCGGCACGCTCACGGTGCCGCCGCGCCTTACCGCAGCAATGCATTGGCGCAGGGCTTTGCCGCTGCTGCCCTCCAGTTTCAGTGTGGCGAGCACTGTTTCGGTGGTGCTGCCTTTCGCTTCAAAACCCACCGCATCGACGGCGCCATCGACGCCGCGCATTCCTTTGGTCTGGCGAATGATGGTGTCGGCCGGATCATCATCCTCATCGAAGTTGATCGGGATCACGCCATAGGTTTTTTGCGCGTAGGCCAGACGGTAGGGGTGGTGATCGACCATGAAAATCTGCTCGGCGCCGAGCATCCGCGCGCACGCGGCACTCAACAAACCGACAGGCCCGGCACCGTAGATGGCGAGGCTTGAACCCTGGCCAATCCCTGCATTGGTGACCGCTTGCCAAGCGGTAGGCAGGATGTCGGAAAGGAACAGAACCTTTTCATCCGACAACGTCCCCGGCACCTTGAAAGGCCCAGTGTTGGCCTTGGGTACGCGCACGTATTCCGCTTGGCCACCCGGCACTCCACCGTACATATGGCTGTAACCGAAGAGCGCAGCGCCGGATGGAATCGCCTTTTTGTTGAGGATCGCTCCGCGACCGGTATTGGTTGTTTCACAGGCTGCGAACAAGTCCATCTGACAGAAAAAACAGCTGCCACAGGCAATGACGAAAGGGATCACCACTCGGTCGCCGGGTTGCACGGCGGTCACCGCTGAACCTGTCTCTTCGACGATCCCCATGAACTCATGGCCGAAGATATCGCCATGCTCGACGGTTGGAATCTTTCCCCGATAGAGGTGCAGGTCAGATCCACAGATCGCCGTCGCGGTGACGCGCAGAATGAGGTCGTCGTTTTCTTCGATCACCGGGTCAGGAACCGTGTCGACTTTGACGCTGTGCGCGCCGTGGTAGGTGAGTGCTCTCATGACGTCTTACCTGCTTCAGCGGAATGGTAAGTGGGAGAGGAGGAACCTCGAACGGAAGTTCAGAGTGTTGGCGGCGCAAATGACTAGCGGTCGGCAATGCGGGCGCTCTTATCATTTTTTAAACCTATTGGAGCGCAAGCAGGTCGACTGCTGGAGTCTGTCATTTTGGTAGTCGGAGGTTACGTATGATCGGTGTTGTGATACCTGCCCATAATGAAGAGCGGCACATCACTGCCTGCCTGACGTCTGTGCTGTTCGCCGCTGAACATCCTGCATTGGCCGGGCAGCCAGTTTGCGTAGTCGTGGTTTTAGACGATTGCACTGATCAGACCGCACAGATTGTTGCAGCGCACGGTGTCGACGGGGTCGAGGTGCGTTTTCAGAACGTGGGCAAGGCGAGAGCCACCGGTGCAGATCACTTGCTCGCCGCTGGGGCGAAATGGCTTGCCTTCACCGATGCCGACACCGTTGTGCCACCCGATTGGTTGGCACGGCAGATTGAATTCAACGCTGATGCCGTCTGTGGGACAGTCGAGGTGGATAGTTGGAATGACCATGGTGATTGGGTTCGCTCAGCGTACATGGAGCATTATCAGTTCATCGAGAATCACCGGCACATCCACGGCGCCAATCTGGGCCTGAGTGCCGAGGCCTATCGGAACGCCGGCGGCTTTCAGCACCTTACTGCACACGAAGACGTCCATTTGGTTGCGGACCTGAAGAGGATTGGCGCGCATATCGTCTGGACGGCAACGAATCCTGTGATCACCAGCGCCCGCAAGGATTACAAATGTCGCGGAGGGTTTGGCGAATACTTGGCTAATCTGGGGGTGTCGCTGGGATTGCCTGCGGTTGATTCACAGGTGAGCGGGGGCATTTCTGTTTGAACTGAAGTTGTAGCAAGGGAACGCCATGACAACACACACTTTGACCGTACAAGGTTTGCAGTTGAACGTTTCGATCTGCGGACAAGGCGCGCCGCTGCTGCTCCTCAATGGCCTGGGTGGCTTGATCCGTACTTTCGATACGTTGCGCGCTGAACTGGGCGATTACACGACCGTTACGCTGGACGTGCCTGGCGTTGGCAAATCGCACATGCCTCGCTGGCCGATGCGGCTGGCACGCCCTGCCGACCTGATCGCC
>NZ_AKJD01000166.1 GCF_000282515.1 Pseudomonas sp. GM80 | reverse complement strand
GTAGGAGCTGACGAGTGCAACGAGGCTGCGATCTTTTGATCCTGTTTTTAAGATCAACATCAAAAGATCGCAGCCTTCGGCAGCTCCTACAGGGTTTCACCTGGCTTAACGGGCGGCGCCGAGTTGGCCTTTTTCGTCGGAGAAGACAATTTCCACGCGACGGTTCTGTGCCCGCCCACGCTCGGAAGCGTTGACGTCCACCGGGTATTCGTCACCGTAGCCTTCGACCTGAATGCGCTTGTCCTCGATACCGAGATCCATCAGCACGTCGGCCACTGCTTGCGCGCGGTCGCGTGATAGTTTGATGTTCTCCTGCTTGCCACCAGTGCTGTCGGTGTAACCCTCGATGCGTACCACGCGTTTCGGATTCAGTTGCAGGAACTGGACAATCTTCAGCACCACGCGATTGGCCGAGTTTTTCAGCTCCGCTTCACCCGTGTCGAACAGCACATCGCCAAGGGTCATCACCAGACCACGATCAGTCTGCGTGGTGGCCAGTGCAACGATCTGTTCTTCCAGCCATTTGCCTTGCTGCTGAACGCTGAGCAGTTTCGATTCACGCAGGGCCAGTTGCAGGCGCTGACGTTCCAGTTCGAGTTTGGCCGCGCGCTCTTCGTTGAGCACCTGATTGGTGTGCTCGCGGGCGATTTCGCTGTAGCGCTGGCTAAGGTAGGCGTAATGCACCACGTCCGAGCCGCTGCCCCAATAGGTCGACAGGCGATCGGCGCGGGCCAGGGATTCACCAGCGCGGATCACGTCTTTCGGCGCGATGCGCAGCACGTTGGAGTCTTCTTTGACTTTCTGGAAGTCAGCACCCGCCTCTTGCAGAGCCGATTCGCTGTGTTGACCGGCGCAGCCGTAAAGGCTGGCGCAACCGGCGAGAATCAGCGCGCCGATGGTTTTGGATTTGAGGCTCATTGGGCATCTCC
Organism: Pseudomonas sp. GM80; assembly: GCF_000282515.1. Taxonomy (GTDB): domain Bacteria; phylum Pseudomonadota; class Gammaproteobacteria; order Pseudomonadales; family Pseudomonadaceae; genus Aquipseudomonas. Next base: position 26,930 of record NZ_AKJD01000166.1, on the reverse strand, counting down.
CAGTTGCTTGCGCAGACGGACGATGCGGGTATTGAGCACATTCACCTGTTCTTCACTTTTCTGGGTCAGCACTTTGGCTTCAGCCAGACGCGCATCCAGCTCGGCCTGTTCGGCACGCATGCGCGCATTCCGATAGGACTCGTCAGCCATATTGCCTTTGGCGCGGTCGTACTTGGCTTCGGCCAGTTTCATTTCCGGCATGTCGTCGGCAGTGGCACCGACAGCCTTGGCCTGGGTAATGGCTTGTTCGGTGAGACGCATTTGTTCGTTAGGTGCCGGATCGCTGGCGCAACCGGCCAGGGCCAGAACGGCCATCGCCGCGAAAAGAGGTCGAATACTCACTAAGAATCCCTACTGTTTTGGGGCACTGACAGGTTGTTGCGGCTGTTGCTGCTGCGCCTTCCAGCGCTCGATATTGCGTTGCAGCGCAGCTTCCGTCAGTCCGGACGCGGGCAATTCTGTCATCTTTTTGGCCAGCTGTCCGCGCAACCACGGATCGTTGCAGGCCGAGTTGTGGGAAACCGCGAGGAACAGCCCCGGGCGGTCGATGGGTTGCTCGAACGCCAGCAGATCATTGGCCATGCCCAATGCCTGCGCGGCGGCCATGCCCGAGTAGCGTCCGGCGAGTACATATTCCACTTCGCCAAGGAGCAATTTCTGCAGGGCCTGGGTGAGGTTGGCTGTCTTGGTCAGGGTCAGATTCTGCTCGGCAAAAGTGCCAAATCCTTGCGTCATTCGAGACTTTTCCGACAGCGCGCCGGCGTGACCGTGCAGGTCTTTCGCTTCGCTGTAAACCAGTGTCGAACCTTTGCGCGTCCACACCAGGTAGTCGTTCTCCAGCAGCGGCGGATAGATGTAGTCGAAGTTTTCCAGCTCGTTGAAGGTCAGCGGCGCGTCGGCGAGCATGTCCATGCGTCCGCTGCGCACCTCATCGACAGCTTGCGAGCGTTTGCCGGCGTAGAGCAGCTCGACTTTGATGCCAAGGTCTTTGGCGACTTGTTGCAACAGGTCGGCACTGGCGCCGATCAACTGCTTAGGATTTTGCGGGTCCTGCCACAGGTACGGAGGCGCGTCGGGGCTGCCGGTGACAACGAGGCGCTCGCACTTGCCAGCGGCCGTGGCCAAACCGGGCAACAGGGCCAAACCCAACAACCATCCGCAGCGCAGATCCATGGCAAAACGCTCCCACTCAAATCCGAGACAAAAAAAAGCCCGACCAACAGGCCGGGCTCTTTATAAGTGAAGCCGCTGGATTAAACCAGCTTCTCCAGCTCAGGAACTGCTTCGAACAGATCCGCCACGAGACCGTAATCGGCCACCTGGAAGATCGGCGCTTCTTCGTCCTTGTTGATCGCAACGATCACTTTGGAGTCTTTCATACCGGCCAGATGCTGGATCGCGCCGGAGATACCGACGGCGATGTACAGCTGTGGCGCAACGATCTTGCCGGTCTGACCGACCTGCATGTCGTTCGGTACGAAACCTGCGTCAACCGCGGCGCGCGAAGCACCGACAGCAGCGCCCAGCTTGTCGGCCAGGGCGTACAGGTGTTTGAAGTTGTCGCCGTTCTGCATGCCGCGGCCGCCGGAAACGACGATCTTGGCAGCGGTCAGCTCTGGACGATCAGACTTGGCCAGTTCTTCGCCAACGAAGCTCGAAGTGCCCGCATCGTGTGCAGCGCCGACTGCTTCAACAGCAGCCGAGCCACCTTCAGCAGCAACCGGGTCGAAACCGGTGGCACGCACGGTGATCACTTTGATCGCGGCGGTCGACTGTACGGTAGCGATAGCGTTACCGGCGTAGATCGGGCGCTTGAAGGTGTCAGCGCTTTCTACCGAGATGATCTCGGAGATCTGGTCAACGTCCAGCTGCGCAGCAACGCGCGGCAGGATGTTTTTGCCGTTGGAGGTGGCGGCAGCCAGGATGTGGCTGTAACCAGCGCCCAACTCAGCAACCAATGGCGCAACGTTTTCCGGCAACTGATGCGCGTAAGCCGCGTTGTCAGCGTTCAGAACTTTGCTCACGCCTGCGATTTTCGCAGCGGCTTCAGCCACGGCGCCAGCGCCTTGGCCGGCAACCAGAACGTGGATGTCGCCGCCGATTTTGGCAGCAGCAGCCACGGTGTTCAGTGTGGCCGGGGCCAGCACTTTGTTGTCGTGTTCAGCAATAACCAAGATAGTCATTTAGATTACCTTCGCTTCGTTCTTGAGTTTTTCAACCAGTTCAGCCACCGACTTGACCTTGATGCCAGCGCTGCGTGCAGCCGGCGCTTCGACTTTCAGGGTTTTGTTGGTGGAGGCGGTGGAAACGCCCAAAGCGTCCGGAGTCAGCACTTCGAGAGGCTTCTTCTTGGCTTTCATGATGTTTGGCAGAGACGCGTAGCGCGGCTCGTTCAAACGCAGGTCGGTGGTGACGATCGCCGGCAGTTTCAGGGAAACCGTCTGCGCGCCGCCGTCGATTTCGCGAGTCACGGCAACGCTGTCGCCCGAGACTTCGACTTTCGAGGCGAACGTGCCCTGACCGTAGCCGCTCAGTGCAGCGAGCATCTGGCCGGTCTGGTTGTTGTCGCTGTCGATGGCCTGTTTGCCGAGGATCACCAACTGCGGTTGTTCCTTGTCGACCACAGCCTTGAGCAGCTTGGCCACGGCGAGCGAGGTCAGATCTTCAGCGGATTCGACGAGGATGGCACGGTCGGCACCCAGAGCCAGTGCGGTACGCAGCTGCTCCTGAGCGGTGGTCGGGCCGATGGAGACGACGACGATTTCAGTCGCAACACCTTTCTCTTTCAGGCGTACGGCTTCTTCTACTGCGATTTCGCAGAACGGGTTCATCGACATCTTGACGTTGGCGAGATCGACGCCGGAATTGTCCGCCTTGACGCGGACCTTGACGTTGTAATCCACAACGCGTTTGACAGCTACAAGAACCTTCATGGATTCCTCGTTACTCTCCGGTGAAAAGAAAGTCGCCTAGGCGAACCTGGCGGTTGATGCTCATCAGGCTAAAAGGGCACCTCTAAAAACGCCGACTCGGGGTGTCTGGTGGCTGCACGGTATGAAGACCTGCGACCGTTCGTCAGGGGCGACCGACGAGTCATGGATCTTCACGCTGTGTAAACTGCGCGCCGGACTGCGCCGCGCATCACCTTTTATTGCCTGTGCCCTGTCTTTAGAGGTGCTCTTGAAACCGCCAGTCTGCCTACGACGAGCGCAAAACCGCCCGTATCTTGACCGGAACGCCTATTCCGGTCAATACAGCAAAATGACCATTCATAAGCCGCGCTTCTTTGATTTCTCTGGGCTGGAGCCGATTCAAACAAACGTTTGTATTGGACGCTCGGAGTGGTGTAGATATAATGCGCCGCCTAGAGAGAAAGGTGGTTTGCCCATTATTACCCTTGACGTTAACGTAAAGGCAATAACGGATGCGACACCGAACCTCCAAATTAGAAAAAAAACTGTGAGCCTTGAGTAGGAGATAGCCTGTGGAACGCGAATACATGGAATTCGACGTGGTCATCGTCGGTGCCGGCCCCGCTGGCTTGTCCGCCGCCTGCCGTTTGAAGCAGAAGGCCGCCGAAGCCGGTAAGGAAATCAGCGTCTGCGTGGTCGAAAAAGGCTCCGAAGTCGGCGCACACATCCTGTCCGGCGCCGTGTTCGAACCACGCGCTCTGAACGAACTGTTCCCGGACTGGAAAGAACTCGGCGCCCCGCTGAACACGCCCGTCACCCGCGACGATATTTTCGTGCTGAAAAACGCCGAAAGCGCACAAAAAATTCCAGACCTCTTTGTGCCCAAGACCATGCACAACGAAGGCAACTACATCATCTCCCTCGGCAACCTGTGCCGCTGGCTGGCCCAGCAGGCAGAGAACCTTGGCGTAGAAATCTACCCGGGCTTCGCCGCTCAGGAAGCGCTGATCGACGAGCAAGGCGTGGTGCGCGGGATCATTACCGGTGATCTCGGCGTCGACCGCGAAGGCAACCCGAAGGAAGGCCTGTACACCCCGGGCATGGAACTGCGTGGCAAATACACGCTGTTCGCCGAGGGCTGCCGTGGCCACATCGGCAAGCAACTGATCAAGCGCTACAACCTCGACAGCGATGCCGACGCTCAGCATTACGGCATCGGTCTGAAAGAAATCTGGGAAATTGATCCGGCCAAACACCAGCCAGGCCTGGTAGTGCACACCGCCGGTTGGCCGCTGGACATCATGGGCACCGAGAACACCGGCGGCTCGTTCCTCTATCACCTGGAAAACAACCAGGTGGTGGTCGGCCTGATCGTCGATCTTTCCTACAGCAACACGTACCTGTCGCCGTTCGACGAGTTCCAGCGCCTCAAGCATCACCCGGTGCTGGCGCAGTACCTGGAAGGCGGCAAGCGCATCAGCTACGGCGCTCGTGCGATCTGCAAAGGTGGCCTGAACTCGCTGCCGAAAATGGTCTTCAAGGGCGGCGCGCTGATCGGTTGCGACCTCGGCACCCTGAACTTCGCCAAGATCAAAGGCAGCCACACCGCGATGAAGTCCGGCATGCTCGCCGCTGAATCGGTAGCTGACGCGTTGTTCGCTGAAAAGGACGGCACTGAAGAACTGACCACCTACGTGGACGCGTTCAAGAAGAGCTGGCTCTACGACGAACTGTTTGCCAGCCGTAACTTCGGCCCGGCGATCCACAAGTTCGGCGCCATCGTTGGCGGCGGTTTCAACTGGCTGGATCAGAACATCTTCGGCGGCAAACTGCCGTTCACCCTGCACGACACCAAGCCGGATTACGCTTGCCTCAAGCTCGCCGCCGACTGCAAAAAGATCGACTATCCGAAGCCAGACGGCAAACTCAGCTTCGACAAACTCAGCTCGGTGTTCATCTCCGGTACCAACCACGAAGAAGAACAGCCTTGCCACTTGAAGTTGAAAGACCCGAGCATCCCGATCAGCAAAAACCTGCCACTGTACGACGAACCGGCGCAGCGCTACTGCCCGGCCGGCGTATATGAAGTGATCACCAAGGAAGACGGCGAGAAGCGCTTCCAGATCAACGCCCAGAACTGCGTGCACTGCAAGACCTGTGACATCAAGGATCCTTCGCAGAACATCACCTGGGTGACACCAGAAGGCGCAGGCGGCCCGACTTACCCGAATATGTAAGTCGAACCGCTGAACATCAAGGCTCCCGAACCGGGGGCCTTTTTGTTGCCCGCAATTCCGCTAGCAACACAAATCCCTGTGGGAGCTGGCTTGCCAGCGATGGGGCCGTGTCAAACGACATCACGGCAAACTGAACCACCGCTATCGCTGGCAAGCCAGCTCCCACAGGGAGTGTGTAAATCCTCAGGCGGCGCGTTCGTCGCCCGGGCTACGCTCGAAATAGCGCTTATATTCGCGACTGAACTGCGACGTACTCTGATACCCCACCCGATGCGCCACCTGCGCCACACCCAAGCCCTCCGCCACCAGCAACGTCTGCGCCTTCAACAACCGCAAACGCTTCAAATACTGCACCGGCGACAACAACGTACTGCGCTTGAAATGCTCATGAAAGGTCGACACGCTCATGTTCGCGCAACCGGCCAATGTCTCGACATTCAATGGCTCGGTGTAATGCGCATGCAGATGACTGATCGACGCCGCCACCCGCGCAAACTGCCCCTGCTGCTCGACCAACGCGCGCAACACATCGGCCTGCGGCCCGCGCAACGCGACAAACAACAATTCCCTTACCCTCGCCGGCCCGAGAATCTGGCATTCCAGCGGATCGTGCAGGCAGCTCAGCAAGCGCTCGACACAACCGCGCATGTCATCGTCGAGCACCACCGAAGTCATCGACTCCGGCGTCTGCGCCGGAATATGCCGCCCCGGCGCCAGCCCCATGGCCAACACCAGCTCACCGAGCAACACCCGATCAATCGCCACTGACACCCCGAGCAACGGCGCATCCGGCAAGGCAAACGTCTCGCATTCGAACGGCACCGGCAGCGCCTGAATCAGGTAATGCCCAGCGCCATACTCCATGGTGCGCGGCCCGAGAAACGCCAGTTTGCTGCCCTGGGCGATGATCATCAGGCTCGGCTCATAAATGTGCGGGCCACGGGCGACGTCGCAACTGGCACGCAACACTTGCACACCGGGCAACCCGGTCGGGGAATAACCATCGCGCAGCGCCAACGGTTCGATCAGCGAAACCAGCCGGGCATTGGCATCAAGATGACGGGTTAATTGCATCAAAGCTCTTCACTGAAAATGGAGCGAAAAAAGGGATGAAAGCATCATCGCAGATCCTTTTGCCAATGCGACCGATCAAACCCGCATGCCGGAGGATTAGGCATGAGACCCGGAGGAATCGTCATGGCCGACCGGTCAGTCAGCGCCCAGAATGCGCCGCCTCACTTGTTCCTGCTTTTGCGAGGTTTCACATGTACACCGCCATCGGCTATGCCGCCCAATCGGCCACCACGCCCCTCGCCCCGATGAAATTCGAACGCCGCAGCCCGCGTGCCGACGACGTCGCGATCGAGATCCTCTACTGCGGCGTTTGCCACTCCGACATCCACCAGGCGCGCAACGAATGGGGCATCGCCGTTTACCCGCTGATGCCTGGCCACGAGATCGTCGGAAAAGTCACCGCGATCGGTGCGAATGTCACCCAGCATAAAGTAGGCGATCTGGTCGGTGTTGGCTGCATGGTCGACTCCTGCCGCACCTGCGAAGCCTGCCAGTCGAACCTTGAGCAATACTGCCTCGAAGGCCCGACCATGACGTACGCCACCCCGGATCGGGTCGATGGCAGCAACACCATGGGCGGTTATTCGGACAGCATCGTCGTCAGCGAGCACTTCGTGGTGCGCATCCCGGAGAAACTGGCTCTGGCCAGCGCCGCGCCGATTCTCTGTGCCGGCATTACCACCTACTCGCCGCTCAAGCACTACGGCGTCAAGGCCGGCGACAAGGTCGGGATTCTCGGCATGGGCGGTCTGGGCCACATGGGCATCAAGTTTGCCAAGGCCATGGGCGCGGAAGTGACGCTGTTCACCCGCTCGGCGAGCAAGGCAGAAGAAGGTCGTCGTCAGGGTGCCGATCACGTGATCGTGTCCACCGACGCCGAGCAGATGAAAGCCGCTGCCGGTTACTTCGACTTCCTGCTCGACACCATTCCGGTGCAGCACGATCTGAACCCGTACCTCGACACCCTGCGCTTCGACGGTGTGCACATTCTGGTCGGCCTGATCGAACCGATCGATCCACCGGTACACGCCGGCAAACTGGTGATGAGCCGTCGCGTTTTGGCTGGCTCGTTGATCGGTGGCGTCGCCGAAACCCAGGAAGTGCTGGATTTCTGCGCCGAACACAACATCACTTGCGACATCGAAATGCTCGACATCCGCCAGATCAACGAGGCTTACGCGCGCATGATCGCCGGCGACGTGAAGTACCGTTTCGTGATCGACATGGCGACGCTCAAGGTTTAAACCTTCAAGCCAAGCTCTGCCGAGAGCCGGGCTGTGACCCCTTTGATCAGGGGAATCAGCTCGGCCATTTTTTCCAGCGGCATGTACGGCACGGTGCTGGCGATACTGATCGCAGCAACAATGCCTTTGCTCGCATCGCGAATCGGCGCCGCCACACAGCGGATCGACGGTTCGTTGTCTTCCAGATCGAACGCGTAGCCACCGGCGACGTACTCGGTCATGCGCTGCTCAAGCTGTTCCCACGACTGCTGGGGATGCTGCGGCCAGAACTGACTTTTCCCACCGGCCGGCAGGCTGATGTCGTACAGCCGCTGCCAGTCTTTCGGCGAGTCATCGAGCATCAATGCCTTACCGATCCCGGTGCGTGCCAGCGGCATGCGATGGCCGACCCGCGAACGCATCTCCGGGCCATTGCGCCCCGGATTCTTCAGCAGGTACAGCACTTCATCGCCTTCACGAATGCCCAAGTGCACGGTGTCACCGGTCAGCGCCGACAACTCGTCCAGATACGGCGCGGCCAGGGTCACCAGCGGCAATTCTTCGCGTGCCTGAAAACCCAGTTCAATCAGCTTCGGCCCGAGCAGGTAACCGACTTGCGGCACCACGCGCAGGTAACGCTCATCAACCAGGCAACTGGCCAGACGATGGGTGGTACTGCGTGTGGTGCCGATCAGCCGGGCAATTTCCTTGAGATCGCGGGCGCCACTGGCCACCGCTTGCACCACACCCAGGCCGCGCAACAGCGTCTGGGTGCCGGTGGGCGCGGCGTCCTTGGTTTTTTCCGGAGCGTCTTCCTGCATATCCAGCCTTTACCGTTGAGCGAGGGAACGGGCGGCATTATGGTCGCCCGACGCAGACCACTACAACTCGATACGCTCGACCTTGCCGACCAGCAGCACGTAGGACAAAGCACCGATCAATGCGAGAACCGCGATATAGGTGATCGCCGGCGCGAACGAATCGCCGCTGGCGAGGAAGCCGATGACGATCGGCGTGGCAATCGCCGACAGGTTGCCGATGAAGTTGAACACCCCGCCGGTCAGCCCGAGCAAGCGTGCCGGCGCCAAGGTCGATACCAGCGACCAGGTGATCGAGGCCAGACCGTTGCCGAAGAACGCCAGCGCCAGAAAGGCAATCACCAAAGGCGTCGACTCAACGAAGTTGGCGCCGATGATCGACGTAGAAATCAGCAGCCCGCCAATGATCGGCAACTTGCGCGCAAAGCCGACGGTGTAGCCGCGACGGATCAAAAAGTCGGAAAAGAACCCCGAGCACAACACGCCAACGAACGCTGCGAGAAACGGCAGCGACGCGAGCAGGCCGGACTTGATGAAGTCCATACCGCGATATTTCACCAGGTAGGTCGGGAACCACGTCAGGAAGAACCACAGCGTCGAGTTCAGGCAGAACTGGCCGAGGTAGATGCCCCACAATTTGCGTTTGGTCAGAACGATACCGAGATCGGTCCAGCTGAATTTGGCTTTGACCTTGGCCGATTCCTGCTGAATATCAACCAGACCACCGCCCTCGCGGATCAGGTCGATTTCGGCCTCGTTGGCGCCTTTGAAATCCCGTGGCTCGCGATACACCGCGTACCAGATCGCCGCCCAAATAATGCCGACGGCGCCGGTCGCGACGAACACCATGTGCCAGCCGAATTCGTGTTGCAGCCAGGCCAGCACCGGGGTCAGGAATGCCAGGCCGACGAATTGCCCGGAGGTGTAGAAACCGATGGCCGTAGCGCGTTCGCGTTCGGGGAACCAGGTTGTTACAACGCGGCTATTGATGGGATAGGCCGGTGCTTCCAGCGCACCGACGGCCATACGCAGAACGAACAGCGCGATGAAACTGGCGGCGAAACCCAGCATCACCGTGGCAATAGACCACAGCAGCAGCGCGACGCTATAAAGGATGCGCGGCGGCACGCGATCGACCAGCCAGCCGCCGGGGATCTGCATGGCGGCGTAAGTCCAGCCGAACGCGGAGAAAATCAGGCCGACGTGAATCGGATCGATGCCCAGCTCACTGGTCAGCGCTGGCGCGGCAATCGACAGGTTGCTGCGGTCGAGGTAGTTGATGACCACGGTGATAAACAGCAACACCATGATGAAAAACCGCTTGCGGCTGGGCGTGACTAAAGACGCCTGCCCGGTGAGGGTTTGCGGTTGCATGGGGAGAGCCTCTTTTTATGTTTATTGAGGTCGGCCTGAGGCCTGATCGTTCCCACGCTCCGCGTGGGAATGCAGCCCGGGACGCTCTGCGTCCCAAAAGCGGACGCAGAGCGTCCATTGAGGCATTCCCACGCAGAGCGTGGGAACGATCTCATCGGGTGTGTCAGGCAGGAATCACCACTCGGCAAAGCTTCCATCGGCATGGCGCCAGATCGGGTTGCGCCAGCGATGGCCGACCGCCGCGCGTTCGATCACGTACTCCTCGTTGATCTCGATGCCCAACCCCGGCCCGTTCGGAATCTTCACGAAGCCTTTGTCGTAATCGAACACCCGCGGATCTTTCACGTAATCGAGCAAATCGTTGCTCTCGTTGTAATGGATGCCCAGGCTTTGCTCCTGGATAAACGCGTTGTAACAAACCGCGTCCAGTTGCAAACACGCTGCCAGCGCAATCGGCCCCAGCGGGCAATGCAGCGCCAGCGCGACGTCGTAGGCTTCGGCCATGTTGGCGATCTTGCGGGTTTCGGTGATGCCGCCGGCGTGGGAAGCATCCGGCTGAATGATGTCGACGTAACCTTCGCTCAACACGCGTTTAAAGTCCCAACGCGAGAACAGCCGCTCACCGAGGGCAATCGGCGTGCTGGTCAGCGGCGCCAGCTCTTTCAACGCTTCGTAGTTTTCGCTGAGCACCGGCTCTTCGATAAACATCAGTTTGTACGGATCGAGTTCCTTCATCAGTACCTTGGCCATCGGTTTGTGCACGCGGCCATGGAAGTCGACACCGATGCCGACGTTAGGCCCGACCGCATCACGCACGGCGGCGACGTTGGCCAGCGCCAGATCGACTTTCTCGAAGGTATCGAGAAATTGCAGCTCTTCGGTGCCGTTCATTTTCACCGCAGTGAAACCACGGCTCACCGCCTCTTTCGCCGCACGCGCGGTGTCGGCCGGGCGATCGCCGCCGATCCACGAATACACGCGAATCTTGTCGCGCACCTGACCACCGAGCAGATCACTCACCGACACCCCAAGCGCTTTGCCCTTGATGTCCCACAGCGCCTGGTCGATACCGGCCAGCGCACTCATGTGAATCGCGCCGCCACGGTAGAAACCGCCGCGATACAGCACGGTCCAGATGTCTTCGATGTTGCGTGGGTCTTTGCCGATCAGGTAGTCGGACAATTCTTCGACGGCGGCGGCAACGGTGTGCGCGCGGCCTTCGACCACAGGCTCGCCCCAACCGGTCACGCCCTCGTCGGTTTCGACCTTGAGGAAGCACCAGCGCGGCGGCACGATGAAGGTGGTGAGTTTGGTGATTTTCATCTCTGCTCTCTTTTTGTAAATGCAGCTCTTATTAGATGCAGCGCACGCAGCGCCAAAAAAGTCTTAGCGAAGGGCCTTCCACGCGGCCACGTAGGCCTTGGCATTCACCGCCACTTGCTCCGGGGTCATGCCCGGCTTGAACAGGCCGGAACCGAGGCCGAAACCTTTCACGCCAGCGTCGATGAACGCCTGCATGTTGTCCGGGGTGATGCCGCCGACCGGCGCCAGCACCGTCCCGGACGGCAACACCGCGAGCCAGGCTTTGACGACCGCCGGGCCCATCTGCTCGGCCGGGAACAGCTTGAGAATGTCCGCGCCCTCCGCCAGCGCCGCGAATGCTTCCGTTGGCGTGGCAACACCCGGCGACAGAAACAGCCCCGCCGCTTTTGCTGCGCGTAAAACCTTGGCATCGCTGTGCGGCATGACGATCACTTGGCCGCCGGCCTCTTTCACCAACTCAACCTGTTCCGGCGTCAACACCGTGCCAGCACCGATCAGGCAATCGGCGGGCAAGGTCTTGCGCAGGATGCGGATACTTTCGTACGGCGAAGGGGAATTGAGCGGTACTTCGATGACGCGAAATCCGGCCGCATACAGGACTTCTCCGACAGCGGCAGCTTCCTGCGGATGCAGGCCACGCAGAATCGCGATCAGACCGTTTTGCGCCAATGCTTGCTTGAGCATGTCAGGCCTCCAGTCAGGGTTAACGGGATGAGGAATCGATCAGTCCGGCAGCCAGCGCCAGTTGCCACAAACCACGCTCGGTGGCCTGCTCGGCCAGCGTTACGTTGGCGAAACCGCAGGCATCCAGCGCGCGGCTGTAGCGCGCACAGAGTTGCGCGTTGCCAATCAGGATGATCGAAGGAAGATTGAGATTGTTACGGCGACGGCGTTGCGCGCCAGCCAGTGCTGCCAGTTCATGGCCGATCATCAGGCCGGACAGATAATCCGCCTGCGCCGTCGGGCTCAGTTCGCCGGTCAGGCCCAGGGTTCGGGCACTGAACAAGGTCGACAGCACGCCGAGCTCGCCGTCCGCCGACTGCGCGATCTGCACACCGCGGTCAAACGCCTGAGCATCGAACGCCGCGCCTTGCTTCAGGGTCCGGCCGAGAATGCTGTGCTCACTGAGCACGGCGAACACTTCGCCGGTCATGAACGTGTCGAAATGAGTGATGCAGCCATCGACCACGTCCACCCATTTCGAGTGACTGCCCGGCAGCCCGATCAGCAGATCAGCGCCCGCCTCGACCGGCAGATTCTGCAGGACGCCGAGCACTTGGGTCTCCTCGCCGCGCATCACATTCGGCAAGTGCGAACGCTGAATCACGCCCGGCACGATATGCACCCGCGTGCCGCGCAGACTGACAATTGTTTGTAGGGAGTTTCCGAGATTGGCGACGTTTGCCGGCGTATCGCAGTAGGCCGCTTCGCGCCAGCCCTGCGCACTGCCGACCATGCCGCAGGCAATCACCGGCAGATCCGGCTGCGCATCGAGCCAGTCGCCGCACGCGTCGTCGAAGGCCAATTCAAAACCATCGGCGCATTCGCGACCGTTGATGATTCGCGGGGTCTTGGGCAACTGCATGATCCCGGACGACAGCGTGCGCTGCTCCAGCACCACACCGCCCGCCGCGAGTTTGTAAGCACGTAATGAGGTCGTCCCCCAGTCGAGCGCGATCAATTGCGCCAGCATCGCTTCACCTGTTTTGTTTTTGGCAGTGAGTGCGATGGACTATAGACCTCTCAGACTGGAAATCTCAATATGTAATTTTGCATCCCATATTATGGGATATCGTCTATATCGCCAACGATCCCAGCCCCTCCTCAAACAGAAACAGCTTAAAAGTTTCAGAATGATCCGAGCCAAACACATGAGTATCCCCCTGAGCATCACTCAGGCCTTCCTCTTCGCGGCCATCTGGTCGCTTGATCATGTACCTGACATTCGCCTTGGGATGTTGGGTGCGAGTATCGAAAATGCGGAATTTTCCATTCAGAGGTGCAAAAGAGCTCAACAACCCGCTGTAGGGCATGCTGCTGCACGCTCCGCCATGAACAATAATGTTCCCGCCGTGGTAGCGTTTATCTGTAATGCATATCTGTTCAAACATCAACCACGATAATGGCTGTACTTCTGGCGGTAGAATTACATATTCCGGCGCGGTAATTTCATGCTGAACTTCTTTTATGACCCGAGAGATCGGGATATACATAATCTTTGAATAGCAAGCATTGTAGAACGTAGCAATAGTTGTCGTCCAGCAAGGTATAGTCCTGCCCTTTCAACATTGAAAGCAGTTTTTCCTTTCTGATGAACAAAGAACTAGCACCTTGATCAACATCCTCCTCAAATCCGACTTGCACGTTAAACTCATAACGGCGGTCACCTTCAACGGTGCGAACTTCATCAACGACACCATTAACGGTATAACGAGTGTGATGCAGAATTGAAAAATCGACATCACCATCAAGTGAACAGATCAGCCACGTACCGACCTGCGCACTATCCCGTGCGCGTCGTACAAGTTAACCAAGTCTCTGTCGGACCTAAAGCGCAGATTGTATCGACCCGCGTCATATTCGATTGATGTAAATTCAATCCTTGGCGCTGGCACATGCAACTGCATACAAGAGGAACACAAAACAAATAAAACAACCAATAGTAACCTAGCCATTACCGCTCCCACACACTTCAAACACAGCATCTTTTACATCCAACTCAACGATCACTCACTGCCTGAAGAATTTCCACCACCGGCACATACATGACATTGGAAAAATAAGTGTCCATCATCGTAGCACTGGCCATAAACTTGCACGGGATTTCAGCCTTGTACTGCAGAATACGTTTGATCTCTATAGGCGTTAAATCTGTCTCACTAGAGCCATTGGCATCGGATTCACTAAAAGTAAGCCGCGAAATGAAATCAAGATCTGAGCCTGCCCGATTTCGCGAAACCGAGCCATTAACAAACCACTTCATTCTGTGGCCCACTTCAAAATTAAAGTCGTCCCCCAACGCACAAATAAACCTAACGCCAACCAATGACTTGTAGGGGCCAAGAATATTGATATCCGACGAAAAATAAAGATCGTACAACACTGTTTCACCCACTCTCTCAATCTTGGAAAACTCAAGATTAGCGGGCGGTTTATCCTGCTTTAGAGTACAGCCCGCAAGCATCACTCCGAGAACCAACAAAAACACTCTAAAGCCACTCATATTTCGCCTCGATAGTATTTATTCAGCGAATTTATCATGTAATGCAAGGCAGACTTTCCATCAGCCAAAACGGTAGTAAACATCACCGCAGCCTTGTCGTGATTGACATCCATTATGCTATTTACGTTAGGCCCACTTTCCAACACCCACTGTTCACCAACACCCGCAACCCAGTCGGACACATTGGATTCTGACGACTTGGCCAAGATATTTATCCACAGCCCGGCTTTGGGTCTAGGTGTATCCGGGTAAATATTAGAGATACTTCCCACCAGGGCCCCTTTGCCGACAGGATCGAGCGTCACCAACATCTTCACGGTGTATCCCAAGTCACTCAAAATAGCTGACAAATGCGCTCCATTCCAACCACCGAGACTATGCCCAACGATATAAACAGCATCATTTTTGCACAGCTCCCCTAGCACATTGGCCTGTATATTTTTCTCGCCAATGACCTCGTTATATCCAAGATGATGTGACTTCACGCCCGGAGCGTAGTCGGCCTTCTTCACCGATTCATCAAAAGGCAATCTTGCATAATTGACATTATTTTCCGGCCCAAAACCATAATAACTTTCTTTATCGCCCGCTCCCCCGACAAAGAAAGCTACAGCACGCCGCCTGTACTTGAACTTTTTAACTTCCTCGTCTGTTGGACACGTTAACGCATGGGTTCCAAGGCTCTTTTTGCTGTCATCCGGTGTTGAATTATCCGCTCCCACTTCAATCACTCCGCAAACAATTCGATGGTTTCAGCAAGATGAGAGCTGACGGCATGTGTAAAGCCTGCTGCATCCGTAACGCCGTGTTCTTCACTGCCATCCCCACGTTTGATTGTGTAAGGATGATTGGCAACAGGCTCGCCCGAGAACTCATCAACCAGCTGCATCTTGTCCGTAAAATGCACCGGCATCGGCAGCAATCCGCTAAACGCTGCCCCGCCGCCACTCTGGCCGATAATCACCGTCCCTGAACCACCAACCACGACATTGCCGTGGCCTCCGGTGCTATCGAGCGTGGCCGCGTTCAGGCCGTTGATGAATACGGTGCCGGAAACGGCTCCGGTAATCGGGCTGCCACACGCCGATTTATCGGTCATGCGCGCAGCCGCGAGTCCGTCGAAGAACACGTCGGGCGAGCCGGAGGCGATTGGATTGTTGCCATGGCCTGGCAACGGGCAGGCGGTCGGGTCGGTGACGCGTGCAGCGGGTTTACCACTCAATTCAAAGCTCCTTGCTTCTGGGGTTCCGGGTGCGGCTGGTGGAGATCGACGTCGGTCGCGGCAAAGCGCCAGCGGTTGTCGACGGGATCGAACAGGGCGTGGCAATGCTCACGGCTGTCGGGGGGTGTAGCGAATTGCAGAAGCTGCCAGGCTTCGTCGACCTGCCATGCCAGCTCGGCAGATGTCGCATCGTCGAGTTCGTTGAGCCAAGCGTTGTAGTTGCTAAGGTGATTGCGCTGGTAAGTCGATTGCAGCAGTTCGGCCATCTGTGTGCCGAGGTCCAGATGATGTTCGGCCGTCCACTGACCGATCTCGGAATAGGCGTACCAGCCCATCGGCATCAATCCGCCGTCCTTGAGCAGCGAATGCTCGGCAGGGGCGACGAAACCACAACAAATGTGCAGCGTCAGCCAGCCTTGATGGGCGTCGATAAACGCTGTCGGATCGAAAGTGCGCAGCGGTATCACGCGGTAATCGTCGAGCCCGGCACTGCGCGTCATCAACTCGGCATCGAGGCGTGACACGAACGCACGAATGGCGATTGCGCCCGTACGATTTGTGATGCACAGAATATCGACCGGTTGCCGCTGGGGGTTGTCAGTGGAGCCTGAGTTTTTCACCAGGCCATACAGACGCATTGTCGCCCGTAGTCCGCTCATCGCCGGTCACTCGTTGACGCAGCGAAGGCTCCACGGGCGCGGAGAAATTGTGCCAGAGGCATTGCAGGTGTCGTCCGTGAGCGCGCAAAAATGGCGCGTAGAATGCCGGACTCGAGCGCTGGCGACAATCGAATAGTACTGGATTGCCATCATTGTTTTCAGCCCTCGGCAAACTCGCGCAGGACCTTGCGATCCATGCGATAGCGCACTCATCCCTGTTCCGAGATTGCGCACTGCCGACCATGCTGAGCTAACCACCGGACAATCCTGCTGCACATCGAGTCAGTCGCCCGCATATCAAGGAGCGGCATCAATCCATTTCGTCGACCGATCAACACTGGTCACGCCCTCTTCAGCGAACACTTTCACGACCTCATAATCTTCTGCGCCAAGGTGATGAGTGTGACCATGCTCGTCAGAAACCCCCGGTTCCTGACGGCCATCCCCGCGCACAATGACGTAAGTCGTCAGCGGTTTTGGCGTCAGATCCGACGAGGACACGATGCTCAGAGCCAATCGATACGGTGCAAACGAGGCAAGTAATCCGACGTAGGGCAGGTCGTCGCAAAGGCCAATACGATCGAGTTCGTCATACGGTGTTTCGGCAATGTGTCGCCAGCGCACGATGCAAATCGGGGCCTCTGGCAACAGCGTACGCATGCGATCCTCGGCCAGTAGAGTGACCCGTGGCGGTGCTACCCGCGGACTGCGCACTTGATCAATAAAGCGTGAAGTTGGCAGGTACATGACTTTCGAGTAATACGCCACGAACGGGAACGCCGTAATCATTACCTTGCACGGTATGTATTGCTGCGGTTTGAGCATGCGCACCAGTTCAATCGGCCTGATGTCATTAAAACCATCATTGATGCCGTGATTCTCGACCCTGATATGCGCAAGCATCTCGTACCGCCGATCTCCCTCGATCAGACGCATGGCGCTGACGCGTCCCGACGCCTCCATCTCGATTCGATGTTCGATGGAAAAATCAGCATCGCCATTCAGCGAACAATGAATCGTCGTACTGATCTGGCCTTGCCTGCCGTAATCCTCATACAGATTGATAAGGTTTCGATCTGAGGTGAAACGCAGGTCGTAATAAGAAGAGTTGGCGCGCTGGATTGAAACAAACTCAAGTCTGGCGGGGGGAACGTTCAGGTGCATGCACGCCGTGCAGGATAAAAAACTGCCAATCAGCATCCACTTGAAGATACGCATATTCAACGGTTTCCCCCCCGCTCTATCACGAGAATAAATTCGGAACTCGGAATACCGACGGGAGATCCTGTCTATTAACAACAACCCGATCTTGATGCACACAGCAGTTCAAATAATCAGCGCTCACGTGCCGAGCGCCCTTATAAAATCCATGGCCGGGATACGCATAAAATCTGAAAAATAGGTTTTGTATTTCGTTGTATGCACTCTAAAAACGCACACAACCACGTCGCTCACCCTTAAAGCTCTGCGCAATTCATCTCCCGCAAGAATACGTTGTGTACCCCACACAGCTCCGGTCTCTCGAAAAATGACCCGGGAGATATAATTTCCTTTCGAAGCGTTTGCGCTCAACTCAACGATGCCGCTGCCGTAGCGTTTCTGGTAATGGCCAATCGAAAAATCCGCATCGCCGTCCAAGGCACAGACCAGCTCTTGGCCGATCCTGGATTGGAACAATGTCAAAAGATCCGTATCACTTGAAAACCGTACGAAAAACGAACTTGCGCTCGGCGTCATTGCAACACTTTCGAAGTCAAGCTTCGCTATTGGCCTGCCGTGATTCGAAGTACATGAACTGCAAAGCAAAAAGACGAGCGCTATATACCAGTGCATTGCCGCCCGCAGTGTGCTCATCGCCGGTCACTCGTTGACGCAGCGAAGGCTCCACGGGCGTGGAGAAGGGGTGCCTGAAGCATTGCAGGTGTCATCCATGAGCGCGCAAAAATGGCGCGTAGAATGCCGGACTGGCAAAGTGCCGACAATCGAATTAACGCCAACGTTGTTCAGCCCTCGGCAAACTCGCGCAAGACCTTGCCATCCATGCGGTAGCGCACCCACTCCTCCTGCGGTTGCGCACCAAGGGATTTGTAGAAATCGATGGCCGGCGTGTTCCAGTCGAGCACGCTCCACTCGAAGCGACCGCAGTCATTGGCGCAGGCGATTTTCGCCAAGTGCCGCAGCAAGGTTTTGCCGGCGCCGCCGCCACGTTGTTCGGGGGTGATGTAGAGGTCTTCGAGGTACAGGCAGTTGCTGCCCAGCCAGGTTGAATAGCTGAAGAAGAACACCGCAAAGCCGATCGGCAAGCCGTCACGCAGGCAGATCAGGCCGTGGGCGGTGGCGCCTTCGCTGAACAGGCTGCGCTCGATGTCGGCGACACTGGCGATGACTTCGTGGCGGGCTTTTTCGAAATCGGCCAGTTCGGTGATGAAGGCGAGGATTTGCGGGGCATCACTGGGGGTCGCCGGGCGGATTTCGATCGTCATGGACGGGCCTTGTCGGAAAAGGAAAACGCCATACTAAGGCCGTGGGCGGCGCTCGTCACATTCCAAACGTGGTAGAGAACCCTGTGGTGAGGGGATTTATCCCCGACGGGTTGCGCAGCAGCCCATTTTTTGGGGGTCGCTACGCGCCCATCGGGGATAAATCCCCTCACCACAGAAGTATCATCAAGCGAAATCCACGACAGCCTGCAAGGATGCTCATGAACGAAACTGCTTTTGCTCCGCTCGCCTCACTCGCTGCCAAGCTGCTGCCCCACGCCCTGGAACCCTCAAACGACGGCGCGCACGACCTCGCGCACCTGGAGCGGGTCTGGCACAACGTGCGCACGTTGCACGAAGACGAAGGCGGCGATCTGCAAGTCTTGCTCGCCGCCGTACTGCTGCACGACTGCGTGGCCGTCGAGAAAAACTCGCCACTGCGTGCACACGCCTCACGTCTGGCGGCAGAAAAAGCGGCGGCGGTGCTCGCGGAGATGCATTGGCCCAGCGAAAAAGTCGCCGCCGTCGCCCACGCCATCGAAGCCCACAGTTTCTCCGCCAACATCAGCCCGCTCACCCTCGAAGCGAAAATCGTCCAGGATGCCGACCGTCTCGACTCGCTGGGCATGCTCGGCGTCGCCCGCACCTTCTACATTGCCGGACGCATGGGCTCGGCGCTGTACGACCCGCAAGATCCCCAAGCGAAGCAACGCGACTACGACGACAAACGTTTTTGCCTCGATCATTTCCAGACCAAACTGCTGCACCTCGCCGACGGCTTCCAGACCGCTGCCGGCCAGCGTCTGGCGCAGATTCGGCATCAGCGTCTGAAAGGCTTCATGGAGCAATTGCTGGAAGAAATCGGCATCGTCTGAGCGTTACTCCGGCCAGTGCTGAACCTGACTTCGCCAACCTCAGACCTAACCCGCGCGGGCGACGTGTTAAACAGATGACGCTCAATTTTTTCCGGTCAAGGAACGCGTCATGTCGCAAGCAACGCCACAAGTGTCAGGCAAGCTGTTTTGCCTGTTCTGCCTCGCCAGTTACCTGTTGTCGCTGTCGTATGGCTCGACGTTTTTGCTGTCGCTACTGATCAGTTCGCGCGGCGGCAATGAACACGATGCCGGCAGTGTGATTTCGGCGGCGATGCTCAGTACGTTTGTCGCGGTGCTGGTGTCCGGGCACTTGTCCGACATGCTCGGCGCGGCGCGGTCGATTGCGCTGTTCGGGTTGTTGCTGGTGACGGCGAGCCTGGGTTTTGCGATGACGCCGGGGTTCGGCCATCTGCTGCTGTTCTTCGGTTTGCTGTTAGGTCTGGGCTGGGGCGTTTTCTACACCTTGGGGCCGATCATCGTTGCGAGTCTGGTGACCCCGGCGCAGCGTGCGAAGTACTTTGCCTTGCTTTCGGGCAGCATGATGACCGGGATCGGCAGCGGTCCGTTGCTCGGGCGCGCCGCCAGCGCGCTGGGCTGGCCGGTGACTTCGGCGTTTTATCTGGCGGCGTTGGCGAGCCTGATCGGTGTGCTGCTGTTCTGGCGCCTCGGTGCTCGATTGAAAAGCACCCAAGCCACTTCGGCGGCAAAAATCACCTGGCAAGCGACCACTCAAGTCCTCGGCTCGCGCGCGGTGTTTCCGATCATCATGGTCGGGCTCGGCGGCTGTGTATTTGGCGGACTGTCGAGTTTCCAGACCAGTTACGCGACCGCGCGCTCGCTGGATTATTCGCTGTTCTTCCTCGGTTTTATGAGTGCAGCGATCAGCAGCCGGATGCTGATCGCAGGTTATGTGGTCAAGCGTGATCCGCTGCGCGCTTCCTGCCTGTTGTCGGGGCTGATGCTCGGCTCGATCGTGCTGTTCGCCTTCGGCGTGCACAGTGGATTCACCTATCTGCTGGCGGCGCTGATGCTCGGCGTCGGCTATGGCCTGACGTATTCGGTGATCAACGGCCTCGCCGCCAACGAAGCGCCGACCGGCAGCACTTCGCAGGCGTTGTTGCTGTTCAGTCTTTCGTATTTTATCGGCGTGTTCGGCTTTCCGTTGCTGGCCGGGAAAATCATCGTCGAACAGGGGATGGCGACGCTGCTGCTCACGGTATTGGCCGTGGCGCTGGTGAACTGGCTGATCACCGTGGCTCGTCTGCTCTGGCGTCGACTCAACGTCAAAACGGCGACGCCGGCCTAGACCGTTCGTCGTTCATCAGGCACCAATCCGATCACCGGGCAGACCAACGACAGGTAAGGATTCCAATCACTGGAGAAGCCCTATGATCCCGTCAAGGTTGACCGCTTTCGTATTCAGCGCCCTACTCTGCCCTGCGGTTTTCGCCGCATCCGCCACCGCTGCGGGCACCGGCCCTACCGATCCGACCCCGCCCCGCGCCCCCGCCATCAACAGTGCTCCCGGCATGAACACCGATGGTTCCGGCGTACCGCTGATCAATCAGCCGCCCGCCACCGGCACTGATCCGCGCACTCAGGGCAGCGACCCGGGTCGCCAGGGCGGCATGAACACCCCCGATGCCCCTGCCACGCCAGACAACGCGGGCCCCGGCATCGGCTCGAAAACCACCACCGGTGGCTCCGGTTCCGAAGGCTCCGGTCAGTAGTTCGCCGACGCGAGCGTCCTATTCAATCCAATGAAGAGGTAACCATGAACGTCGATAAAAACCTGGAAAAAGAAGTCCTCACCCGACTGCTGCACGCCCACCCGAGTGGCCTGGGCAAGGAGGTGCTGGACAATTACCGGGGCGAAAAAGTCGTGGCTGGCGCCCTCGCCGCCCTGCAGGATCGCGGCCTGATTCACCACGGGCATGTGACCTGCAACGAAGCCGGCGAACATTCGTTGAACCTGCCAATCAAGCTCAGCGCTGCCGGTGTCGAGGCTGCACGCAAGCTCGAAAGCTGAGCAATGTGATCGTGTGATCGTGTGATCGTGTGATCGTGTGATCGTGTGATCATTAATCATGTAGGAGCTGCCGCAGGCTGCGATCTTTTGATTTTCAAGATCAACAGATCGCAGCCTGCGGCAGGTCCTACATGGCAATTCATCTGCCGATGCAAGGAGAAATCCGATGCCTCGTGGAAGCAAAGAAAAATACACCGCCGAGCAGAAGCGTAAAGCCGAACATATCGAAGACAGCTACGAGAAAAAGGGCGTGTCGAAGGATGAAGCCGAGGCGCGGGCCTGGGCGACGGTGAACAAACAATCGGGCGGCGGCGAGAAAAGCGGCGGTTCCGGACGCAAGAAACCGGCGCGCGCCAAGTCCGAAGATCGCCAGGAATCAGCGCGGCGCGCAGTGGCCAGTCGCGAGGGACATTCGCGTAAAAGCCCGGCTTCGCGGGATGCGCAGACGGTTGATAGTTTGATGAAGGAGGCCCGGGCCAAGAAAATTCCGGGGCGGTCTTCGATGCGTAAGCAGGAGTTGATCGAGGCATTGCGCAAGGCCGGCTGAAAGTCCCCTGTAGGAGCTGCCGAAGGCTGCGATCCCTTGACTTTGAAGATCAACAGATCGCAGCCTTCGGCAGTTCCTACATTGGATTGATGTGCGACACAGATTCAATGTGGGATCTGGCTTGCCGGCGATTGCTATAAATCAGGCGCCGCTGGACTCACGGATAAATGCATCCACTTCAGCCGCCCCCGGCGAGGTCGCCGGCCCCCAGCGCGTCACCGCGATAGCCGACGCCGCGTTCGCCCGCCGCGCCGATTCGTGCGCCGTCAAACCCTGCGCCAACCCCGCCACAAACACCCCGGCATGCGCATCGCCCGCGCCATTGCTGTCCACCGCTTTGACGGCAAACCCCGGCACATGCCGACGCTCACCGCGCTGATGAATCCAGCAGCCTTGCGGGCCATCGCGCACGACGATCAACACGTCTTCAGGCAAATGCTCAGCCAGTCGATCCAGCGCCACAGCAAGCTCTTCAGCGCCGGTAAACCTAAGCGCCTCGACACTGTTGCTGGTCCACACGTCAATGCGCGGCAACAGCGCCTGCATCATCGGCGAGTCGGGCGACTCCACCAGCGGGCCCGGATCGAACACCACGTTGATCGAGTCTGGCAGCGCCAGCGTCCAGTCGAGCAGCGCTTGCGCCTTGCCTGCGTGCAACAGGCTATAGCCGCTGAGATAAACGTAATCGCCGGCCTCGGCGGCAACGCTGTTCAAATCGTCCTCGGTCACCTCCCCTTCAGCGCCGATGTAGGAAATGAAACTGCGCTCCGCCGACGCATCGGTCAGCGCTACGCACAAACCGGTGTCGCGCTGCGCACGTTCCTTGATGCCGATATGAATGCCTTCAACGTTCATCGCCTCACGCGCCAGATCGCCGAAACGCCCGCTGCCGTGGCGACCGAGATAGACCACCGGCAAGCCATTACGCACCGCTGCGGCCATCACGTTGAAACCGCCACCCGCTTCGAAACTCGCCGACTGCGCGAGCACATCACCGCCAATCTGCGGCAGTTTATCCACGGCCATGACCAGGTCGATGATGACCTGGCCGGTGTGCAACATCTTAGGCATGAGCATTCTCGGTTGGCGCGGCGCGGCGATCTTTCGCCCCGCCGAGGACGAAGTAAATGCCACCGGCGACGACAAAGGTCACGATCCAGCCGAGGCCGTTATGGCCCAGCCAGGAGTCGGACAAAAAGCCTTTGAACCAGACGTTCTCGGCGGTGGTGCCGATGGTGGTGAAGCTGAAACCGAGGACGATGGCAATCGCCCACGCGCCGAATGCACGCCACTCGATGCCGCCGTTGTACCAATAGGCGCTGCGCGGGCTGACGTCGAGCAGGTCTGTCGGGCTGTAGTAGTGACGGTGAATCAGGTCAACGATGAAGATCCCGACCCACGCGGTAATCGGCACTGCCAGCAGGGAAATGAAGGTGATGAACGGGCCGTAAAAGCTGTCGGCGATCAGCATGAAGTAGATCGAACCGGCGAAAATCGCGACGATATCGACCACCACCGCGTAGACGCGTTTTACCTTCAGACCGAGGGTCAACGTGGTCAAACCGGCGGAGTACACCGACAGGTTGTTCGACAGCAGCAGACCACCGAACGCGGTGATCAGGTACGGCACGGCCATCCACGTCGGCAGCATGTCGCGGATCGCCACGATCGGGTCAGTCGCCGAAGCGAGGTCGTTGTTGCCCACCGACAACAAGCCGCCGAGGGTGATCAACAGCACCAGCGGAATACCCGCACCGAATGCCGCCGACGCGACCAGACGCACGGCTTTGACGCTGCGATGCTGGTAGCGCGACATGTCGGCGCCGGCGTTGGCCCAACCGATGCCGGTGCCGGCGGCCATGGTGCCGATGCCAATGATCATCGCGCTCATCGGTGCTGGCGTGGCGTTGAACACCGCGCTCCAGTCGATGGTCGCGCAGAGGAAGCCGCCGACCAGCAGGTTCAGCGCGCCGAACACGTAGGTCGCCCACTTCTGGATCACCAGCAAGGTCGCGTGGCCGAGGCCCGACACCGACAGGGTCAGCAAGACGAAAATGGCGATGAAGATCAGCGTCAGTACCGGTGCGCTTTTCGCTTCCACCGGTGAGCCGAACAGGATCGAGCACAGTGACAGCAGCACGAATGCGGCGGTGGTGGTGTTGACGGTTTCCCAGCCCAGACGCGACATCAGCGAGACCAGCGTCGGGCCGATATTGCCGCGTACGCCGAAGATCGCTCGCGACAACGTCAGGCTCGGCGCACGGCCACGGCGACCGGCAATCGAGATGATCCCGACCACCGCGAACGAACCGGCGGCGCCGATGATCGCGACGATGATTGCCTGCCAGATCGCCAGCCCGCGAAACGCCACCAGCGTGGCGCCCAACGGCAGACCGAGGATGGAAATGTTGGCGGCGAACCAGACCCAGAACAATTGCAGCGGATGACCGTTGCACTCGGCTTCCGGCACCGGTTCGATGCCGCGGGTTTCCAGTTGCCCGGCGCTTTGCCCGGCGTTTGCTGAACTCATGAAGGTGCTCCTGTTTGCCTTTTTTGTGGTTGTGGCAATGACGCAAAACGACAAGACATCGCGGCCGTCCTCGGCCTGTCTGCGCGATCCATTGCGGGTTGAACATTCGAAATTTGCGGTGCGCCTATCGCTGGCAAGCCAGCTCCCACAGGGATCAGGGTGTACACAAATGTGTGTTCACAGCAAAAACCTGTGGGAGCTGGCTTGCCAGCGATGGCGTCAGTTCAATCAGCGCAAGGCCAACAGCCCCTGCACCAACGGCTCAAGCTGAAGATGATTAACGGTTTTCACCGTCTCGATCATCTCGGCAGGCCAGCTCTCAAGGCCCAGGCAGGCCCCGAGCATCGCGCCGAGAATCGCCGCGATGGTGTCGGTGTCGCCACCCAGACTGGCGGCCATGCACAGCGCGTCAAACGCGCTCATTTCACCGACCGCGACTTGCTGCGCCAGCGCAAACGACACCACCACCGACTCCTGCGACGCTACCGATGTACCGATCACGTCGTAGAGCAGATCGGCGAGCAACGCGTTGTCGCTGTCGACGCTGATGCTCCGCGCCCAACTGATCCGCGAAGCGATGCGCCCGCCGGCAACCCAGTGGCCGTGCGCTTCCGCTTGCTGAGCAATTTGCTGACCGAGGTTCAGCGCCTCGCCCAAATCCATGCCGTTGATGCCCGCAGACACCACCGCCGCCACCGCCGCCGCACTGGAAATCCCCAGCGTGGTGTTGTGAGTGACTTGGCAAGCCTGCACGACGGCGGCGATAAAACGCTCAGGATTGGCGACATCCGCCGCGATCCCCACAGGGGTGATGCGCATGGCCGCACCATTGGTGGTGCCGTAACGCCCGGCCTCTTCCGGCGAGTGGCCGGCGAGGATCATTTCGATCGCGCGTTTGGTCGACGGGCCGAGCAAATCCTGCGAGCCCTTGGCCTGCATCGCGGCTTCCCACTCGATCAGGCGTTGCGCGAGGATCGCCGGTTCGATGTGGCCATTGCCTTCAACCAATAATTCGCCGACCAGAATCGCCTGTTCGGTGTCATCGGTGATCGAGCCTTTGGGCATGTTCGCGGCGATCGGTTGCAATGGCCCGGCATCTTGCAGATCGGTGATCTGGCCGAAGCGCGCCTTGATGGTTTCGCGGTTCAGCGATTGCGTCGGCATGCCCAGCGCGTCGCCGAGGGCCAGGCCATAGAAAGCGCCGAGGGCACGGTTGAGCGGGGTCATTTTGCTTCTCCAAATTGCAGGTGCAGACGGAAATGCACCGGGTCGAGCAGGCTTTCGACCAGCTCCATAAAACGGTTCTGCCGGTCGTAAGTGGTGCGCAGGGCTTTGAGGAACACCGTGCCTTCCGCACGACCGAGCAGTTCAGCGTCGACGGCATTCAGCGGTTCGGCGCCGATCCATTGATCACCGCGCTCGCCGATGTAGCCGTAAGCGGCCAGGGTGATGGTCAGGGAATTGTCGATCAGACCGACGCGCGGCAGGCTTTCCAGGCCGCCGGTGGCCGGCATCAAAGAGCGTTCAAGGGACACCAGCGTGCCTTCGGTGGAACGGCGACGACGGTCGAGGGTGATGAATTGGTCGGTGCCGAACCGCGACAGCAGGTCGGGGCGGGTCACGGCTTCCAGGCGCAACACTTCAGTGTTGATCATCGCGCCGCTGTCGGCCAGCGCCTGCGCCCAGCCGCTGCGTTGGTCGAGGGCGACACCATCGAAGGTGACGATCGAGCCGACGCCGCCTTGCGTAGCGATGTATTTGCGCCGCTTCAGTTCGGCCAGCGCTTCGCGCAACGTGCCACGGCTGACGTTGAATTCTTGAGCCAACTGATGCTCGCCGGGCAACAGAAAGCCGTCCTCCATGAGACCGCTTTCGATGCGCCGGACGAGCTCGTCGACCACCCGTTGTTTCTTGTCAAATCGTACCTGTCTAATCATGTACAAAGTGATAACCGAAACGGGCGCTAACGGGCAAGAACAATTTCAGCAAGCTGACAAAAGGCGCATACCCCTGTAGGAGTGAGCCTGCTCGCGATAACGTCGGCACATCCAACATCAACGTGGCTGAAAGTGCGCTTTCGCGAGCAGGCTCGCTCCTACAGTTTTGCGGTGAACCAGCGTTCAGTGTTGACCGCGAATCCCTGTGGGAGCTGGCTCGCCAGCGATGGCGGCGGCACATCCAATATCTGACCGCGAATCCCTGTAGGAGTGAGCCTGCTCGCGATAACGTCGGCACATCCAACATCAACGTGGCTGAAAGTCGCTATCGCGAGCAGGCTCACTCCTACGGTTTTTGCAGTGAATCGGCGTTCACTGCTGACCGCGAATCCCTGTGGGAGCTGGCTTGCCAGCGATGGCGGCGGAACATCCAATATCTGACCGCGAATCCCTGTAGGAGTGAGCCT
>NZ_AKJD01000165.1 GCF_000282515.1 Pseudomonas sp. GM80 | reverse complement strand
GCAGCAGTCGCAAAACCATCCGACACGGTACAACCGACAGACTGCGGTTGCAGGTTTTGGGGCGGCTTCGCCACCCATCGGGGATAAATCCCATCGCCACAGGGACGGCGTTAATTTTAACTATGGGTATCAGGCCATCAGGTGCAGATGGTTGTCCCAGAGCCCTGCCGGCAGTTCCAGCGGTTTGGCCAGCAGTTCATCCTGACGGCAATCGTAGTAGCGGCAGCGGCCCTGACCGGAGGTCACGACAAAACCGTCCTGCACCGCACCGACACCCGCGCAATCCGGCAACGGTGCATCGAGGCGAACTTCGCCGCTGTCCAGGTCCCAGATAAAGAAGCGATTGCCGCGCGGTGCCGTCAATGCGACCAGACGCAACTCACTGTGCACCGCAACACTGGCGGTGTAATGCCCCATCGACTGCAACTGATGCTCCGGCACCGGGAACGCCACGAACGGCTGCCCCGGACGCTTGATCGCCAGCAGCTCCGAACGCTCATGAGAGGCGCCCATAAACTGCTGACCGGCAACGATGGTGCCGTCACTGGCAATGCCCAAATGGCGCACGCTGTTCATCTGCTGGGCGAGGGTTTCCTTGCTCAGCAAGGTGCCGTCGCGCTGCATCAGCACCAGGCTCGGTTCCATGGCGCTGAGGTTCATGTCGACGCGACTTTCCGCCTCGGTACGAATCCCGCCGTTGGCCACCACCAGCGTCTCGCCATCGGGCATCCATGACACCTGATGCGGGCCGAGGCCGTGGGTGGAAATCTCGCCGCTGTGTACCAGCCGCTCGCCTTCGAACTTGTACACGCCGAGCAATCCACGGCCAGGGTCGGTGGTGTCGTTCTCGGTGGCGTACAGGTACTCGCCGTCCTTGTGCACCACGGCGTGGCCGTAGAAGTGCCGGTTCGGCTGCGAGGTCAGCGTCTGCAGCAACGTGCCGTCGCGCAGGTCGATCAGGTAACTCTCGGTGCCCGGACGCCGCGCGACGAACAGCGCAATCGGCTGCGTCGGGTGGTTGATGATGTCGTGGCAACGCTGGCCGACTTCGGTGGCGAACACCCGCGTGCCATCCAGTCGATAACCGACGGCGTAGTGCTTGCCGTCGGTGTCATCGCGCGCCGACAACAGCAGCGGGCTCTGATCCTTGCGTTTGAACAGCGTCCAGCCGCCCAGTGTCACTGCTCCCAGCAGCGTACTAGCTAAAGTCAGAGCCTGGCGTCGCAGCATGGCACTTGTCCTCATCAGTCACCGTCGTTGGCGTTGAAGCCCAGTTGGATGCCCAGCGCCTTGGCCAGTTCGCCTTCGTGCAGGCGATGGACGACGTTGAGGCTGTCGTAGATGTCGTTGAGTTGCTGACGACCGGCGTCGTCTTCAAGCATTTCGCCGAGCGAGCGCTGAGTGCTGTCGAACAGTTTCAGTGAGGCGGCGTAAGCAGCGTCGATCTTGTCGGCCAACGGCTTTTGCTCAGCCGGCAACAGCCCGCGCAGGCCTTTGTTGTCGACGCCTTCCCACACGGTTTTGGCGGCGGCCAGGCTGGCTTCCAGCGCGGTCATCGACGACTGGCTGCGCCATGCATCGGCCTGGAACGGCTGTGGCACGCCCTTGCTCTGGCGGCCCATTGGCGTGCCGAGTTTTTTCTTCAGGGTGTCCAGCGCGGTGACTTGCACGCGCAGCAGATCGGCGATCGCTTCGTGGGAGTCGGCGTAGCGCTGGTTAGGGAACTTGGTCATCTGCGCGAGCATGCCGTCGGTGTTGTTCCAGTTCTGCAGAATCTCTTCGGCCAGTTGCTTCTGACGCTCGCCGATGGCGATCAGCAGTGGGCAGTACTTGGCTTTCTGCTCGGCGTTGACGACGTCAGGCTTGGCGTCGAACAGGATGTATTCGTAGGCCGACAGGCCCTGAACGACAACGCTCGATTTGGCCAGTGCGGCGGCATCGATCTGCGGCTGGGCGACAACCAGTTGCTCCACCTGACGACCGACAAGGTTCTTCTTGTCCGGCCAGAACTGTACTTGCCAGGCGCGGTTGCCCTCGGCCAGCGGGCCGATCAGCAGCGGTTGCAGCTCGGCCCAGGCTTTCTGTGCGTGCAGGAAGTCGGCGCGGGCAGTCTCCAGGGTTTCTTTGCCCTGGCAGTAGGCGAGGGCGCTGACCGCCAGTTGCTTGTCGGCTTCGACCCAGCGGGTGTAGGTCGGCAGGATCACCGATTTGGCGATGGCTGCCGAGGTGACCGCTTGCGGATCCTGCGGCGAGCAGGCGCCGAGGGCGAGCGCGGCAAGGCTGGTGAACAGTAGCTTGGGACGGAACATGTCGGGCTCCCGATTCTTTTATCAGTGTTTAAAGTGAGTTCAGAAACGCCAGCAGCGCGGCACGCTGCTCGGCATTGAAAGATAAAACCTGTTGCTGCGCCGCCGTCGCTTCGCCGCCGTGCC
This sequence comes from Pseudomonas sp. GM80, assembly GCF_000282515.1. Classification (GTDB taxonomy): domain Bacteria; phylum Pseudomonadota; class Gammaproteobacteria; order Pseudomonadales; family Pseudomonadaceae; genus Aquipseudomonas. The sequence goes on along the minus strand of NZ_AKJD01000165.1, from coordinate 23,044 downwards.
AGAGCACCGCTTCGAGCAGATTGCGCGCGCGACCGTCATGCAAAAACTGTGTGTGGCCGCTGACCGCTTGCGTCAGGCCAATCCCCCACAACGGCGGCGTGCGCCAGTCGCGGCCAGAGGCCTGGAACTCCGTGCGGTTGTCGGCCAGACCATCGCCCATGTCATGCAGCAGCAGATCGCTGTATGGGCGAATCACTTGATTGGCCAGTTCCGGTTCGGCGGCGTTGGCGGCGGTGGTGTATTTCGGGGTGTGGCACGAATCGCAACCGGCCTGGAAAAATAGGTTCTTGCCGGCGATGACGTCTGCATCGTTAACGCCACGGCGTGCCGGCACAGCGAGGTTGCGGCTGTAGAACAGCACCAGACGCAAAATGTTGTCGCTGACTTCCGGCTCGCCGTCCGGCCCATTGCCGTTCGGCGCCTGTTTGCAGGCGGTTTGCGCGTCGGTGCAATCATCGAACGGTCTCAGGCTGGTCGTCAGGCCCATATCACCGGAAAACGCGTGAACATTCTGTTGATTGAGGTTCGGCTGCCCGGCTTTCCAGCCAAATCTGCCCATGACGGTTTTTTGCAACGCGTCATCCCAGACCTGATTGGGCCGGCCATTGATACCGTTTTTCGCTTTGGCCTGTGCGGCGGCGTTGGCGAGGATCGCTTCCTCAGGGATCGCTTCAAGCAGGCCGAGGCCGATCATCGGCGGCGCGACGCGTGCGGAAAAGCGCGTGTCCGGGTGCATCGGGCCGTAGCCGAGTTGAGTGATCTGCAATACCGGTTTGCGCAGTTCGACTTCGGTGCCGTCCTTGAACCGCACGGGCACCGGGGTGTAGTCGACGCGCACCTTACCTTCCGGGGCAACTCCCGGTACGGACATGTCCTGGAACTGGCCGCCGTAGACAGGCTCTGGCACCACGCCGACCTGTTCGATGAGCCGGGCATATTCCGGTGCATCGGGAATCGACAATCGAACCAGCATCGACACTGCGTTGGCCGCGTCCGGCGTTGGCGGATGACCGCGACCGTCCTTGATGTGGCAGTTCTGGCAGGCGTTGGTGTTGAACAACGGGCCGAGGCCATCGCGCGCGGTGGTGGTCGACGGCGCGATCACCCACGGGCTGCGAAAGAAGCTGTTGCCGACACTGAAATCCACCCGCCGCGACGGTGGCAGGTTCGCCGAGGGCAGGGAGAACGCATTCTGATCCGTCTTGCGCACGGTCGCCGCACCGCCGGAACGCGCTTCACCGGGCTCAGCCTTGGTGAAACGTGGGGCGTCATCGCAGGCACTCAGGCCCAGGGCCAGCAACAGTGCGGACAAGCGAAGAGGCAGCGAGGGCATCAGACATCCTGCGGACGGGCAAAATAAAGGCGCAAAGTCTAACAGGGCGAGGGGGTTTGAATAAGAGGAATTATCGTTTGCTTGATACAGCGCAAATGCAAACCCCCATGTAGGAGCTGCCGAAGGCTGCGATCTTTTGATCTTGCTTCTAATAGACAGATCAAAAGATCGCAGCCTGCGGCAGCTCCTACAGGGGGCTGCGAACAATCCTACAGGGGGCTGCGAACAACATAAAAAAAGGCGACCCGAAGGTCGCCTTTTTTGACGCGGACGCGTTTGATCAGAACTCGTGATCAGCATTGTCCGGGTTCAGGTCGCTGATGCCCAGTTTGCCGGCAGCGGCTTCGATCGAACCGGTCTGCTTGACCAGCGAGGCGATCGCGTCGCGAACGATCTGGTTGCCAGCGGTGTTGCCGGCAGCGATCAACTGGTCGTAGTGCTCACCCTTGTTGGCGTGATCGACCATGACCTGAATCTTCGCTTCTGTCGCAGCCAGATCGGCTTTCAGCGCGGTGTCGGCCGCCGGATCAGCCTTGGCCACCAGCGACGACAGGCTGGCGCCGGTCATTTTGGTGCCGTCAACACGGGTGTACTCGCCCAGATAGACGTTACGAATGCCTTTGGCATCGTAGAAGTGCGAGTAGTGCGTGTTGTCGCTGAAGCAGTCCTGCTCGTCTTCAGGGGAGTTGGCTTCCAGGGAAACCTTCATGCGCTCGCCCGCCAGTTCGCCCAGGGACAGGCTGCCCATGCCGAAGAGCATTTTGCGCAGACCGGTTTCGCCCGGCTCGGCTTCCAGGGTGGCGCGGTAGTTGTCAGCCACGTTCGGCTTCCAGTTGCCGACCATTTCTTCCAGGTCGCTGACCAGCAGTTGGGTCACGGACTTCAGGTAGGCACGGCGACGATCGTTGTGACCGCCAGTGGCGCCGGCGCCTTCCAGGTAGTCGGAGGCAGGACGGTTGCCAGCGCCAGGGCCGGTGCCGTTGAGATCCTGGCCCCACAGCAGGAATTCGATGGCGTGGTAGCCGGTGGCGACGTTGGCTTCGGAGCCGCCCAGCTCGTTGAGGCTGGCGAGTTTTTCCGGGGTGATGTCTTTGACGTCGACCTTGTCTTCGCCGACCTGAACTTCGGTGTTGGCGATGATGTTGGCGGTAGCGCCCGGGTTACCCAGTGCGTGCTCGTAGGATTTGTCGACGTAGTCGATCAGACCCTCGTCCAGCGGCCAGGCGTTAACCTGACCTTCCCAATCGTCGATGATGGTGTTGCCGAAGCGGAACACTTCGCTCTGCAGGTACGGAACGCGCGCAGCAACCCAGGCAGCCTTGGCGGCTTTCAGGGTGTCGGCGTTCGGCTTGGCAAGGAATGCGTCGACGGCGGTCTGCAGGGTTTTCGCGGTGGATTCGGCATCGCTGTAAACCGCGAAGACCATGTCGGCGTAGTGCGCGACCACAGCCTTGGCGGCCGCTTCATCGACTTTACCGGCAGCGGCAGGCGCAGCCGCAGGAGCGGTGGTGCTGGCGGCTGGAGTCGGCGCGGCCGGAGCGGCGGCCTTGTCTTTGCCTTCGCCGCAACCGGCGAGGGAAATAGCGATGGCCAGCAGACTGGCGGTAGCCAGAGGCATACGAATCATGGCGAACATCCTGCTTCGGTGGTTTATAGGACAGGCGCGGGGGTGCGCAAAACTGCGACATAATGCAAATCTTTCGCATTATGTGTAAAGGGTTGTGGCTGGAAATATTTCTTATTTACGTAGATCAAAAGATCGCAGCCTTCGGCAGCTCCTACAGGGGAACGCATTGCAAATGTAGGAGCTGCCGCAGGCTGCGATCTTTTGACTTTTAAAGAATGGCCGCGTTACTGCGTTGCGCCTGTTTGAGGTAGGCACTCAACTCACGCGCCGGCAGCGGCTTGCTGTAGTGATAACCCTGACCTTCGTGGCAGCCTTCGGAAATGATGTAGCTTTCCTGCTCGGCCGTCTCCACGCCCTCGGCAATCACCTGCATGCCAAGGCTTTTGCCCAACTGAATGATCGCGCGAACGATGGTCGCATCGTCGTCGTCATCGAGCAGGTCCTGCACGAAGCTCTTGTCGATCTTGATCTTGTCCAGCGGCAGGCTTTTCAGATAGCTCAGCGATGAGTAGCCGGTGCCGAAGTCGTCGATGGCGATCAGTGCACCGGAGCGACGCAGGCTCAGCAGGTGCTGGGCGGCAGTGCTGATGTCTTCCATCAGGCCGGTTTCAGTGACTTCCAGTTCCAGGCTGCGCGGCGGCAAGCGGTACATCTGCAGCAGGTTATTGACCACCCGTGGCAGCTCGGCGTGGTGCAATTGCACCGTCGACAGGTTCACCGCCATGCGCAGATCGGCGAAACCCTGATCGTGCCATTCGCGCAACTGCTTGCAGGCCTGATCCAGCACCCACTCGCCAATCGCGATGATCGTGCCATTCTGTTCCGCCAGCGGAATGAACAGGTCCGGCGGCACCAGGCCGTGTTCCGGATGCTGCCAGCGAATCAGCGCTTCGACGCCGACCACGCGGTGATCGCGATAGCTGATCTGCGGTTGGTAAACGAGGTAGAACTGATCGCGCAGCAAGGCATCGCGCAGGTCTTTCTCCAGTTCGCGGCGACGGCGCATCTCGCTGTCGACGCTGGCGATGTAGAACTGATAGCGGTTGCGCGAGCGGGTCTTGGCCAGGGTCATGGTCTGCTCGGCCTTCTGCAACAGCTTTTCGGTGCTGTCGCCGTCCTCCGGAAACAGAGTGATGCCGATGGTCGCGCGCAGACGGATTTCCTGATGGTCGAGGGCGAACGCCGCTTCCAGATCATCAAGAATGCTTTGCGCCAGTTCCGCTGCTTCGTAAGGCTGTTCGATATCCGCCTGGACCAGCGCGAACTGATCGCCACCCAAACGGGCGAGGGCGCCGAGGCGGCCGCTGTGGGCGCGCAGGCGATCAGCCAGCGCCAGCAACAACTGGTCGCCGGTCTGGTAGCTGAATTGTTCGTTGATGCCTTTGAAATCGTCCAGCCCTACACACAACACCGCGACCCGGCGTTGCAGCTTGCCGGCGTCGACCAGAATCTTGTCCAGTTGCTGCTGCAATTGCTGACGGTTCGGCAGGCCGGTGAGGAAGTCGTACTGGGCCATGCGCAGCAGGCTGTTTTCTGCTTCGTGGCGCAGATGGGTGTTGCGTTCGATCGACTCAAGCAACTGGTTGGCGGTGTTGATCCAGATCCCCAGTTCGTTTTTCTCGTGGCCCTTGAGCTGCGGAATCTTGTGTTCGCTGGGGCGGTCGGGGTTGATCTCGGTGAGGTGCTCGATGATCCGCGACAGCGGTTTGGTCAGCAGCCAGTGATAGACCAGATACAGCACCAGGCCCATGGCCAGTGCGCGCAACACGCCGGAAATGAAAATGATCACCGAACTGACGATAAACCCTTCGCCATAGGTGGCGGTGTCGAGGGTAATGCTCAAGTCGCCGTAATACTCGCTGTACGGACCGCGCCCCACCAGCTGCGTGGTGAAGGTGCGTTCCTGGCCGAGGATCAGGTCGGTCAGCCAGCGGCTGTTGGAATGCTGCAACTCGCGGGATTTTTGCGCGAGCATGGCTTCGTTGGGATGGCCAATGGAGGCCTGGCGCACGGCGTCGTCCTGGAACAGGCCTTCGATCACCTGCATGCCCATCTCCCGATCAAGGCTGTAAACCGCCTGGGTCGAGGGGTCGCGGAACATATCGAGGATGCGTTCGGCGTCGCCGGCAACTGCCTGACGCGTTTTGTAGGCATCGAAAACAATCTGCGCGCAGCTCAAGACTACGCCGACGATCAATGCCGACAGGAGCACGACCCGGAGCAACTTCACCGACAAGCTGTTCTTGAGTTCCAGCTTCAAAGGGTTATTCCTTAATCCGTGCGGGTAGCGTCAAGTTGCCATGAGTATTGGCAATCCCGTGTTGGCAGTCAAAGGGACAATCAGGCCGAGGATAATTAGCCTGTGGCGTTGGCCGAAATGCTGCTGTCTGGAGTATTAGCCCTAATCTGTACTATGTCGGTAGTTTCGACCCTCAACTTGAGCGCTTCGCAGCATTTTTTCCGCTGTTTTGATGTTAGCCCTCTGTACGGCGGCAGCAAGCCAAGGCAGTGGGAAAAAACCGAGCCCAATGTTGGAGCTGCCGAAGGCTGCGATCTTTTGATCTTCGGCGTACTTGAATACGTCAAAGATCGCAGCCTTCGGCAGCTCCTACAGGAAGTCAAAAGCGTTGAGTGTTCGCAGGTTTCGGCCGTGCGTATGAATCACAGGCATAAAAAAACCCGGCAAAAGCCGGGTTTTTTGACTGGCGCGCAGCTTAAGCGGTGAAGGTTTTGCCTTCGAACTGCTCAGCAACGAACTTCCAGTTGACCAGGTTCCAGAACGCTTCGACATACTTCGGACGAACGTTGCGGTAGTCGATGTAGTAAGCGTGTTCCCAGACGTCGCAGGTCAGCAGCGGGGTGTCGCCGCTGGTCAGCGGGTTGCCGGCGCCGATGGTGCTGGCCAGGGCCAGGGAACCGTCAGCCTTTTTCACCAGCCAGCCCCAGCCGGAACCGAAGGTGCCGATCGAGGTTTTGCTGAACTCTTCCTTGAACTTGTCGAACGAACCGAACGAAGCGTTGATGGCTTCAGCCAGCGCGCCGGTAGGTTGACCGCCGGCGTTTGGCGCCAGGCAGTTCCAGTAGAAAGTGTGGTTCCAGACCTGAGCGGCGTTGTTGAAGATACCGCCCGAGGAAGTCTTGACGATTTCTTCCAGGGTCTTGCCTTCGAACTCGGTGCCTGGCACCAGGTTGTTCAGGTTCACGACATAGGTGTTGTGGTGCTTGTCGTGGTGGTATTCCAGGGTTTCCTTGGAAATGTGCGGCTGCAGGGCATCGTGTGCGTAAGGCAGCGGCGGCAATTCGAAAGCCATGATGATTCTCCTAATCAGGTCTGTTGCGGTGAGCGCAAGGCCGATCACGGGCGGCCAGAAATGCACCGGCGAGTTTTTACTCTTTGCGGCGCAGGGTTCGGATCATAGCACCGGGGTTGCGGCTTAACCACGCAACAACTGTGTGGGATAGAGGTTCCAGAGCTGTTTGGAATAAATCACGACGCCAATATCAGTTGTCCGGCGACCGTGAACATCATCAACGCCACCACCAGATCGAGAATCCGCCAGGTGCTCGGCCGGGCCAACCATGGCGCCAGCCATGCCGCGCCTAGCGCAAGGGTAAAAAACCACAACAGCGAAGCACTCGCCGCGCCGACCACATAAGCTCCCGGCACCGATTGCTGCGCACCGAGAGAACCGATCAGCAGCACCGTATCCAGATAAACGTGCGGGTTGAGCAGCGTCACGGCCAAAGCGCTGAGCATTACCGCACGCAACGAACGCACTGTCTGGTTTTCACCCTGATCCAGGCTCTGTTTCGAACAGGCCCGACGCAGCGCCTGGCTGCCGTACCAGATCAAAAACGTCGCGCCGCCCCAACGGGCAATCGCCAGCAATGTCGGGTTCTGCGCCAGAACCGTCGCCAGGCCGAATACCCCGGCCGCAACCAACAGCGCATCACAGACCACGCACAATGCCGCCACCGGCAGGTGATGTTCACGGCGCAGGCTTTGCGCCAATACAAAGGCGTTCTGCGTACCGATCGCCATGATCAGCCCCAACGCCACCAGCAAGCCGTTCACATAGCTTTGCCACATAACCATTACTCCGCGTTGGCTGCGAGATCGCGCAGCACTTGCATGGCGCGTTCGGCGTCGGCCTGACCGACGAACAAATGGTCGTGGTAGTAACCGGCGATCACGTTGCAGCTAATTCCGGCCTTGCCCAATGCCGTGGCAAATGCGGCGGTAAGGCCGACGGCTTCCAGCGCCGAATGCACGTTGAGGGTGATCCACGCGGCGACATAGTCGAAGCTGAAACCGGCCTGTTCAGCGCGGGAACGTTCGAGAATCACCGTCAGGCCTTCCTGTTCGCGGAAGCTGCCGACGATCTCCAGGCCATTGGGCATCTGGCCGTCACGCAGGGTGCAGAACACGTATTCGCCGGCGTTGAGTTGCGGGCTCATGCTGCGCAACAGGGTTGTGAGTGAAGTTTCGCCAGCCATTGAAGTGGTCCTTGGTTAAGAGTGCTTGCTGGCTATTCTCCGGGCGAAACCTGTATAAGAAAAACCAATAGTGCTGATCGCTCATTAGGAAAACTGATGTTCGACTACAAATTGCTTTCCGCTCTGGCCGCCGTGGTCGAGCAGGGCGGATTCGAACGGGCCGCGCAGGTATTGGGCTTGTCACAGTCGGCGATCTCCCAGCGGATCAAACTGCTTGAGGCGCGGGTCGGCCAACCGGTGCTGGTGCGCGGCACACCGCCGTCGCCCACCGAGATTGGCCGGCGGCTGCTCAACCATGTGCAACAGGTGCGTTTGCTTGAGCGCGACTTGCAGACCCTCGTGCCGGCATTGGACGAAGAGGGCCTGCCCGAGCGCCTGCGCATCGCGCTGAACGCCGACAGCCTCGCGACATGGTGGGCGCAGGCGGTGGGGGATTTCTGCGCCGAGCAGCATTTACTGCTTGACCTGATCGTCGAAGACCAGACCGTCGGCCTCAAGCGCATGCGCGCCGGTGAGGTCGCCGCGTGCCTGTGCGCCAGTGAACGGCCGGTGGCCGGCGCACGCAGCGTGTTGCTCGGTGCGATGCGCTATCGCGCGCTGGCCAGCCCGGCGTTCATCGAACGGCATTTCCCTGATGGCGTGCGCGCCGAACAACTGCCGCGCACGCCGGCGCTGGTGTTCGGCCCGGACGATTTCCTGCAGCACCGCTACCTGGCGTCGCTGGGCGTCGATGGTGGCTTCGAGCACCATTTGTGCCCGTCCTCGGAAGGTTTTATCCGCTTGACCGAGGCCGGACTGGGCTGGGGCCTGGTGCCGGAACTGCAAGTGCGCGAGCAGTTGCAACGCGGCGAATTGCGCGAACTGTTGCCAGATAAACCGATCGACGTGCCGTTGTACTGGCATCATTGGCGCAATGGCGGTCAGTTGCTGGGGTTGCTGACCGAGCAATTGGTGCGTTCATCCGCGCAATGGTTGGTGCCGTTGGACTGACGGCCAGCGTCAAGACACACGAATCAGGCAAAACGAAAGACATCGGAGCTTTACATGAAAATTCTGGTCACCGGCGCAAGCGGCTTCATTGGCGGGCGCTTTGCGCGTTTCGCCCTGGAGCAGGGCCTGGACGTGCGGGTCAACGGTCGCCGGGCCGAGAGCGTCGAGCATCTGGTACGCCGTGGCGCCGAATTTGTGCCCGGCGATCTGACCGATCCTGATCTGGTGCGCGAGCTGTGCTCCGACGTAGAAGCCGTGGTGCATTGCGCTGGCGCCGTCGGACTGTGGGGCCGTTATCAGGACTTTCATCAGGGCAACGTGCAGGTCACCGAAAACGTCGTCGAAGCCTGCCTCAAGCAACGCGTCCGCCGTTTGGTACACCTGTCTTCGCCGTCGATTTATTTCGATGGCCGCGATCACCTGGGCCTGACCGAAGAGCAAGTGCCCAAACGTTTCAAGCATCACTACGCCGCGACCAAATACCTGGCTGAGCAAAAAGTCTTCGGCGCCCAGGAGTTCGGTCTGGAAACCATCGCCCTGCGTCCGCGCTTCGTCACCGGCGCCGGCGACATGAGCATCTTCCCGCGCCTGCTGAACATGCAGCGCAAGGGCCGGCTGGCGATCATCGGCAATGGCCTGAACAAGGTCGATTTCACCAGCGTGCAGAACCTCAACGAAGCCATGCTCAGCAGTCTGCTGGCCGCCGGCTCCGCGTTGGGCAAGGCTTACAACATCAGCAACGGTGCGCCAGTGCCGTTGTGGGATGTGGTCAATTACGTGATGCGCAGGATGGAAGTCCCACAGGTCACCCAGTACCGGTCCTACGGGCTGGCCTACAGTGTCGCCGCGTTGAATGAAGGCGCTTGCAAACTCTGGCCGGGGCGTCCGGAGCCGACGCTGTCGCGGCTGGGCATGCAAGTCATGAAGAAAAATTTCACCCTCGACATCAGTCGCGCCCGGCATTATCTGGACTACGATCCGAAAGTCAGCCTGTGGTCGGCGCTGGATGAGTTCTGCGCGTGGTGGAAAGCTCAGGACATTCGTTGAAACGATTCGGCCCGGCGGCAATGAACCGCACCGCCCGTTGGGGGTCAATCCCTGCGGCTGCGGCGGTTATACTTCGCAGCATTTAGCCATCACCGCGTTTCACAAAGGTTGCCTCAATGTCCATGCGTAATGATGCCCACGACGATTTCGACGATGTCCCGAGCCTGCGTGCCGACACCTTCGACGACGATGACATTCCGACCACTGCGCGCACCTCCGTGCACTCGCGCACGCCACCGGTGGTCCAGGTCAAAGCCGCGAGCACCGGGCCGCTGTGGGCATTGGTCGGCGCGTTGTTCTTTGCCTTCATCGGCTTGGCCTGGTGGAGTTTCCAGCAGATTTCGCTGATGGAACAGCAACTGGTCGCGACCCAGGAAAGCTTTGCGCGCATCAGTGAAGAAGCGGCGGGGCGCCTGCAGGACATTTCCGGCAAGGTCGTGGCCAGCCAGAGCAACGTCACCAGTGACAGCGAAGCCCTGAAGCTGCAGATCAAACAGCTTGAAGGCAAGCTGCTCGATCAGAGCAAACAGCAGCAGGGCGTCGCCGGTCAGGCTAGCGATCTCGATAAGCGCCTGGCGCAGATGACCGCGCAAACTACCGAACAACAAAACGCCAACACCCAGTTGCAGGCACAGGTCAAAGCCTTGAGTGCGGAGCTGGCAACGGTGAAAAGCACCCCGGCCGACACCAGCAAGGTCGATGCGCAGTTGAAGTCCTTCGATGCGCAGTTCAAGAGCCTTGGCGCCGATATTGCCGCGTTGAAGAAACAGGGCAATCCGAGCGCGGCGATTGATCGTCTGGAACAGGACATCGTCGTCCTGAAAAGTCAGCAGGACAACCGCCCGGCAGCCCCGCAGGGTGGCGGCAATACGGCTGAGTTCGACGCGTTCCGTGGGCAGATGACGCGCAACATCAACACCTTGCAGGCGCAGATCCAGAACTTGCAGCAGCAAATAAATTCCCGGCCATAACTCAGATCACTTAATGCGGGGAGCCTTTGTGGTGAGGGGATTCATCCCCGATGGAGTGCGGAGCGCTCCCCTGCATTTCTCCAGCAATACCGATTGCTCAGTTTTTGGGGCTGCTTCGCAACCCATCGGGGATGAATCCCCTCACCACAGAAATCTCCTTTGTCACAGGAAGATGCGGCAATCTCTCGATTCATCTTCAACCTCCGTCTAACGCCAACCCGTCTACGCTCTTGAAACACCAACAGGAACGAGGGATGCGTCATGGGGTTTGTGCATAAATTCGCCTGGCTCTGTTTGCTGTTACTGGCCGGATTCGGCCAGGCCAGCGCCGCGACCGCCGCAAAAGATGACAGCCAGGCCGCCATCGCCTTGCTGGAAAAAGCGCTGGCCTACTACCACGACAACGGCGACAAGGCCTTCGCCGCGTTCAGCCGCCAGGGCGAGTTCGTCGACAAGGATCGTTATGTATTCGTGGTCGACACCAAGGGCGTGATGCTTGCCAGCGGCGGGCCGTCTTCAGCGCTGATCGGCCGTGACGTCAGTGAAGTGCTCGGGCCGGATCTGCAAAAGGCCTTCAAGGAGGCGTTGCGGGTGCCGGAAGGCAATGGCATTCAGCAAGCCGAATACCGCTGGCAGAACCAGGCGGATGGCAAGGTCGAGCGCAAGCATGTGTTCTACCAACGCATCGGGCAGCGGATTCTGGCGGTCGGCTATTACCTGCCGCGCGCCTCGGCCGAGCAGGCCAAAGCCCTGCTGGACAAAGCCGCGAGCGATCTGAGCAAGGATGAGAAGGGCACGCTGACGGCGATCAACTCGCTCAAGGGCGGGTATTTGCAGGATGATCTGTACGTGTTCGTGGTCGACCTGAACACACAGCGCTATGTCGCGCATGGCACCAATTTGCGGCTGGTCAATACCGACTTTGGCAAGGTCAAGGATCCGGAGGGCAAACCGGTCGGCGAGCCGATTCTGGCGCTGATCGGCAAGCAGGATGACGGCGAGTATGAGTACCGCTGGAAGAACCCGGTAACCGGCAAGGTCGAGGATAAACATGCCTACCTGAAGAAGGCCGGGCATTTTATGGTGGCGGTCGGTTATTACAGCCCTTGAAGATCAAAAGATCGCAGCCTGCGGCAGCTCCTACATGATTATTCCCCTGTAGGAGCTGCCGCAGGCTGCGATCTTTTGCTGTTTTATTTGGCGCCGTGTTCGCGCCCGCGCAGCAGGCTGTTAGGCATCGCAATCGCCGCCGCGAGCCCGAGCAAAGACACCGCCGCACTCACCCACAGCAAATGGCGGAATGTCACCAGCAACTCGGCGCGCAAGGCATTTTGTGCATCCCCCGGTGCTGCGTTCAAACCATCAAGCAAGACGTTGCCCGAATGCCCCTCGCTCATCAGCGAACTGCTCGCCAAATGGGCGAAACTTGAATCTTGCAACAGCGCCAGCAGCAGCGCCGACATCAACGCCACACCCACCGCGCCGCCCAGTGAACGGAACAGGTTGGTGGTGCTGGTGGCCACGCCGATGTCGCGTTGCTCCACCGAGTTCTGCGTGCCGACCAGCGAGGTCGGGAACTGCATGCCGCTGGAAATGCCGCAGAGCAACATGAACAAGCCGCTGATCAAAGTCGCCTCGGGTGGACTGAATGCCATGCCGAGAATCGAGATCGGCATCAGCAGCGCGCCGGTCAGAATCTGCGGTTTGTAGCGCCCGGTGATCGACGTGCGACGCCCGGCGAAATAGGCACCGATCGGCAGGCCCATGGCCAGCGGCAGCAAGTGTAACGCCGCGCTGTCGGCGCCGGCACCGGTGACGGTCTGAAAGCGCAACGGCATCAACACGATCAACGAAATCGCCTGGAAACTGGTGAAGAAAATCGTGCACCAGCACAGCAAGGCATTGCGGTTGGCGAACAGGTGCATCGGTAGCAACGGTTCACGCGCACGGCGCTCGTGCCAGACAAATACCGCCAAAACCACCACCGCACACGCGAACAAGCCAAGCACTTCGCCGCTGCGCCACGAATGACCCTGGCCGACCTGAGTAATCCCCAGCAGTAGTGCCGTCAGGCCAATGATCATCAGCAGGGTGCCGAGATAATCGATGACCGGTTTGCGCTGCGGAATCGGCAGGCCGCGCAAGTTGCGCCGTGCCACCCAGTAAGCGCCGAGGCCCAGCGGCAGGTTGATCAAAAACACCCAGCGCCACGACAGGTATTCGGTCATGTAACCACCGAGCACCGGCCCGGCGACGCTAGCCACCGCGTACATGCTGCTGAAGTAACCCTGATAGCGCCCGCGTTCACGCGGCGGCACGATGTCGCCGATGATCGCCTGACTCACCGAAATCATCCCGCCGGCGCCAATGCCTTGAAGAATCCGCGCCAGCACCAGTTGCTCCATGCTTTGCGCCATGCCGCAGAACAGCGAAGCGAGGGTGAACAGGCCCATGCCGAACAGCATCAGTTTGCGCCGCCCGTACAAGTCGCCGAGCTTGCCGTAGATCGGCACGGCCACGGTCATCGCCACCATGTACCCGGAAATCACCCAGGCCAGCAGGCTGACGTCCTTGAACTGAGCAGAAATGGCCGGCATCGACACGGCGACGATGGTCTGATCCAGCGCACCAAGAAAGATCGCCATCATCAGCGCGACCAGCACGCTGCGAATGGCCGGTTTGGGCGTTTCGGGGTGATTGAGATTGGTCACGGGCAAAACCTGCGGGCAGTGAGAGTCCCGCAGATCGTCAGGCGAGCGGGGATGCTCGCCAGTGTAAGTCGGTAGCAGGCTATTCGATAGCCTCATAAGGAAGTCCGACGTAATTTTCTGCAATGGTTTTTCGGCCCGCTTCTGAACTGACAAAGTAGTCCAGTTCCGAGGCACTGATGCGCTGGCTGAACGCATCGTGATCGTCGAAGCGGTGCAGCATCGAGGTCATCCACCAGGAAAATCGTTCGGCTTTCCACACGCGGCGCAGGCAGATCTCCGAGTATTTATCCAACAGCTCAGTGCGACCGTCGCGGTAAACCTTCAGCAGAATATTGAACAAGGTGCTGACGTCGCTTGCCGCCAGATTAAGACCTTTGGCGCCAGTCGGCGGGACGATGTGCGCCGCGTCACCGACGAGGAACATCCGCCCGTACTGCATTGGCTCGACGACAAAACTGCGCAGCGGCGCGATGCTTTTTTCGATGGACGGGCCGGTGACCAGTTGCTCGGCCAGCGACTCAGGCAAACGACGTTTCAACTCATCCCAGAAGCGTTGATCGCTCCAGTCATCGACGTTTTCCTCAGCCGGCACTTGCAGGTAATAGCGGGTGCGCGTTGCCGACCGCATGCTGCACAAGGCAAACCCGCGCTCGTGGCGGGCGTAGACCAGTTCCTCATGCACCGGCGGCGTGTCGGCAAGAATGCCCAGCCAGCCGAACGGATAAACCCGCTCGAACACCTTCAGGCAATCAGCAGGAATCGACTGCCGCGCGACCCCGTGGAAACCGTCGCAACCGGCGATGTAGTCGCAATCGACGCGCCAGGTTTCGCCGTCCTTTTCGAAGGTGACAAAAGCTTCGTCGCTTTTCATGCCGTGGGGAACGACATTGCTTGCTTGATAAACAGTCGGCGCACCTGCCTCCCGACGAGCGGCCATCAGGTCGCGGGTGACTTCGGTCTGGCCGTAGATCATCACGCTCTTGCCGCCGGTCAGCGCATGCAAATCGATGTGCACTTGTTGCCCATTGAGGGCCAGGTCGAAACCGTGGTGAACCAGACCTTCAGCGTCCATCCGCTGACTCACCCCAGCCTGACGCAACAGCTCTACCATGCCTTGTTCAAGCACGCCGGCGCGGATACGCCCGAGCACATAGTCGGGGGCCTGACGTTCGACAATGAGAGTGTCGATGCCGGCGTTGTGCAGCAACTGACCGAGGAGCAAACCGGACGGACCGGCGCCGATGATGGCGACTTGGGTTTTCAGCGTTTTCATTGTTTTTATAACTCGCAAGCTTCACGCGACAATCGCCGCTGAATGATTTTTATGGATCGAGTGCTTGCATTTTTCCCTTGCGGGTCTGTCAATTGAAGGTGAAAACTGAGCCGATACCTGTACATTCTGCCAATCGGTGCGATTATCGCCCGCAAACCCCGAGGCCTGGATTGAAGTGATGAACAAGCCTGACCTGCCTTCGATTCCGGTGTTCAAGCTCTACGGTGAAAGCCTGGACTGGCCAACCCCTGACTTGCTGCACTGTGAAACCATTTCCTCCCGCAGCCGCGAACATCAGTGGGAAATCAAACCCCACCGCCACGCCGATTTGTGCCAATTACTCTTCGTTTTCAAAGGTCAGGCAGAGCTTGAAATCGAAGGGCAACGCACGCAGCTCAAGACACCCGCCATTCAAGTCCTGCCACCGCTGTCGGTGCACGGCTTTCGTTTTTCCGAGGACGTTGAAGGATTCATCGTCACCCTCGCCACACCGCTGATCAACCATTTGCAGGCGCAACTGGGCGACGCGGTGCACGCACTTGCCCAAACCGAAAGTTACCCGGCAGGCGCGGACGGCGAATACCTGAACAGTCTGTTTTGTGCGTTGCAGGCCGAATACAACGGTCATCAACCGGCGCGGGAAATGCTCATGCATGCGCTGGTCAGCGTGATCATGGTCTGGGTCAGTCGCCAGGCGATTGTTCGGCATAACGCCAGCCAGCGGCCGCAGCGTCAGCGCGAGTACCTCAACGGTTTCATTCAACTGGTGGAGGAGACTTATCGCCAGCACGTTAAGGTCGAGGACCTGGCGCATCGATTGGGGATTTCGGTATCGCACCTCAACGGCACGTGCCGAGAGCTGGCGGGGCAACCGGCGTTGCAGATCATGCACGAACGCCAGTTGCTGGAAGCCAAGCGCCTGCTGACGTACACCAGCATGACCATTTACGAGATGTCGGAATTGCTCGGTTTTTCCGATCCGACCAACTTCACACGGCTGTTCCGCCGCAGGGTCGGGATCTCACCAAAAGCCTTCCGCGATCGCCTGAAGGCCGAACAGTAACCTCAAAGCCGCTGCAAAAAATGTGGGAGCTGGCTTGCCAGCGATAGCGGTGGTTCAGTCACCTTAAATGCTGAATGTCAGACCGCAATCGCTGGCAAGCCAGCTCCCACAGGTTTTGTGTCAGCCTCAGCGCAGGGCATTCAGCGTGGCGTTGTGCGGAATGCAGCGCTCGAAATTGCAGCTCGCGTATTCGCGCGGCAGCTGTCGCAGTTGCTCGACCCGCCAGGCAGCGGTGCCGTACAGCGCCAGCGTGGCGGCGCAGGTGATGAAAATCGCGAAATACCTTCTTGTTTTGATGTTCATGGCGTTCACCTCTGAACGAAATACCCTGCGGTATTACTTTCAGCATAGAACAAGATCAAAAGATCGCAGCCTGCGGCAGCTCCTACATGGATCCGTGTAGGAGCTGCCGCAGGCTGCGATCTTTTGACTTTTAAAATCCCACATCCCACGCCGGGGTCTCGGGAAACCGCTGCACCAGAAAATCCAGCAGGCTGCGCAGCGCCGCCGGCATGTGTTTGCGTGAGGCGTACACCGCGTAGATGTTCAGTTGCCGTGGTTCCGCTGCGGGCAGCAGGCGTACCAGTTCACCGCTGTGGATATGCACGCCGGCCTGGTACGTCGGCAGCATCGCCACGCCCGCGCCGGCCAGGGTCGCGCGCAGCAGAGTGCTCGCTTCGTTGGCGCTGATATTGCCCTGCACCGGCACGGACACCGGCTCGCCGTCTTCCTCGAAATGCCACAGGCTCTTGCCGAAATACGAGTGCGTCAGGCAGTTATGCCGGCTCAATTCCTCGACCCGTTGTGGCGCCGGGTGTTCTTGCAGATACGCCGGTGCTGCACACACCACCGAGCGGCACACCGTCAGGCGCCGGGCGATCAGGTTCGGATCGAGATCGTTGCTGGTACGAATCGCCAGGTCGATCCGTTCATCCACCAGGTTCACCGTGCGATCGAGCATTTGCAGATCAATGCTCACCCCCGGATAGCGTTTGACATACGCAGCCACCGCGTCGGCCAGTTGCGCCTGGCCGAACGACGTGCTGACGCTGATTCGCAGCAGCCCGCGCGGTGCGTCGTCGGGTTCGCTGACGGCGGCCTGCATGTCGTTCGACAGTTCGATCATCTGCCGACAGCGCGGGAGGATTTCACTGCCGGCGGCGGTCAGGCTCAACTTGCGTGTGGTGCGGTGCATCAGGCGTGCGCCGACCCAGTCTTCCAGCTCCGCCAGATAACGTGAAACCACCGGACGTGAGAGGTCCAGTTGGTCGGCGGCGGCCGACTGACTGCCCAGGTCCACCACGGTGACAAACACTCGCATTGCTTGGAGACGATCCATGATTTGCCCGCTTTCAGAAACAAACTATGTTCAAGCATCGCATTTTTTGTACTGAGTCAGGCAACTAAGCTGTGTTTCATCGCCAAGCAAGGCATTCGCACACCGGAGCAACAGATGATCGGTTTCACCACACTCAAACGCGTTCTGCTCGCCACCGCTTCACTGGGTTTCGCCGCGCACGCAGCGGCGGCCAATTTGACCCTGGACGTTTACAACCCAGGCGCCAATGCGATTTTCCCAGTGACATCGGTGCTGGTCAGCGGCGAGAAAGACGCGATTCTGGTCGACGCACAGTTCGGCAAATCCCAAGCCGAACAGGTGGTGGAGAAGATCCGCGCCAGCGGCAAGCAACTGACCACCATCTACATCAGTCACGGTGACCCGGATTACTACTTCGGTCTCGACACCCTGACCCAGGCTTTTCCGAATGCCAAGGTGCTGGCGTCGCAACCGACCGTCTATCACATCAATCAGACCGTGGCCGGGAAACTGGCGTTCTGGGGCCCGAAAATGGGCGCCGACGTGCCGGCGAAAACCATTGTCCCGGGTGTGCTCAAGGGCGACAGTCTGATGCTTGAAGGGCAGAAATTGCAGGTGGTCGGCCTTGAGGGCAAGCAACCGGATCGCAGCTTCGTGTGGATTCCGTCGCTCAAAGCGGTGGTCGGTGGCGTGGTAGTGGCCGAGAACATTCACGTGTGGATGGCTGACACGCAGACCGCGCAATCCCATGCTGACTGGCTGCAGACGCTGCACTCGATCGAAACCCTGAAGCCGAAAACCGTGGTGCCGGGGCACTATCTGGGTGACAGCGGCCGCTCGCTGGCCAGCGTCAAATTCACCGCCGACTACATTAAGGCATTCGACGCAGAAACTGCGAAGGCCAAGGATTCTGCTGCACTGATCGCCGCGATGAAAAAACGCTACCCGGCACTGGGTGAAGAGAGCTCGCTGGAGCTGAGCGCGAAAGTCGCCAAGGGCGAGATGAAGTGGTAACGCGCTCCATCTGAATACTGAGGTCTCAAGGATTGCTGATTGCCTTTGTGGCGAGGGGATTTAGCGAATCGTCGCACCGCCCCGATCGGCTGCGCAGCAGTCGCAAATCCTGAGAATGCGGTTTCACAGGAAAAAGCAGGGGAGCGCTTCGCACTCCATCGGGGATAAATCCCCTCGCCACAAAGTTTCCTCAGCACAGGGAATATCTTCACTCAATAGATATGTGCCTCATTTGAAACACTCAAGCCAACTGGAGAACGTCATGAGCAAGATCGCAATCATTGGTGCCACCGGCCGTGCCGGTAGCCAACTGCTGGAAGAAGCCCTGCGCCGCGGTCATAGCGTCACCGCTATCGCCCGCGATACTGCGAAGATCGGCGCGCGTGCCGGTGTTGTCAGCAAGAATGTCGACGTGCTCGATTCGGCGGCACTGCAAGAAGCGGTCGCCGGTCACGACGTGGTGATCACCGCGGCGCATTTCGCTACTGTTCCTGCGAGCGCCATCGTTGGGCCGGTGAAGCAGGCGGGTGTAAAGCGTTTGTTGGTGGTCGGCGGGGCCGGCTCGCTGTTGCTGCCGGACGACACCCGGGTGATCGACAGCGCCGGTTTCCCGGCCGAGTACAAGACCGAGGCCAGCGCCGGTGCGGCGTTTCTTGATGCGTTGCGCCAGGAAAAAGAGCTGGACTGGACCTTCCTCTCGCCGTCGGCGGAATTCGTTGAGGGTGAGCGCACGGGCAAATTCCGCGTCGGCCAGGATCACTTGCTGGTGAGCGCCGAGGGCCGTAGCTGGATCACCTTTGCCGACTATGCGATTGCACTGATCGACGAAGTGGAAACACCAAAGCATTCACACCAACGCTACACCGTCGGCTACTGACACATCCCCCTGTAGGAGCTGCCGAAGGCTGCGATCTTTTGATCCTGATTTTTTAGAATCAAAAACAGGATCAAAAGATCGCAGCCTTCGGCAGCTCCTACGGGGGATTTGTGTTTAGCGGGTGTGGGCTTGTTCTGTCAGCCAGATCATTAGTTCTTCGAGCGGTGGCGACGGCTCGGTTCCTGGTGGCAACACAACGTAGTACGCCAATCCTGTTTTCACTTTCAAAGCAAACGGCATCACCAGCCGTCCGGCGCGCAAGTCATCGCCGATCAACGACCAGTCCCCAATCGCCACGCCCGTGCCGTGCGACGCCATCGACATCGCCTGATCCAGCGTTTCGAAATGCTGGCCGCTGCTGATGTTGTTCAACTGCAGCCCGGCTGCGTTCAGCCACACCGACCAATCCTGAATATCGTGCGTCGGATGAAGCAACAGATGCTGCTGCAGATCCGCCGGTGCATTCAGCGCCGGTGAACCCTTGAGCAGCAGCGGCGAACACACCGGCGTCAGTTGCTCATCAAACAAGTGCAACGCGCCCGGCGAGTTATCGGGCGGCGCGCCGTAGATCACCGCCGCATCGAATTGCTCACGCTGAAAATCCACCCCGTGTTGCAACGACGCCGTGAGTTTCACCGGCACGTCCGGGCGTTCTTTCTGCCATTGCAGCAAGCGCGGCAGCAGCCAGCGCATCACGCAACTGGGCGCCTTGAGTTGCAGGGTTTCGCGTTGTTGGCCGATCTGCTCGGTCGCTTCGCTGATCAGGCCGAAGATTTTTTCCACGCGCGGTAGCCATTCACGTCCCTCGGCGGTCATCGCCAAACCTCGGGCCAGACGGATGAACAGCGGATAACCAAGATGTTCTTCCAGCCCGGCGATCTGCCGGCTCACTGCGCCTTGGGTGATGTGCAACTGTTCGGCGGCGCGGGTGAAGTTGCAGCACTGCGCGGTGATCAGAAAGGTGTGCAGGGCGGACAGGGGCGGCAGGCGCTTCATGGCGATCCAAGGTATGACGTGAGGACATGGCTAGTATGACTTTTAATCGATTGTTGCGGCTACCTGCCGACCGTTCAATGAGCCCATTAAAGGGCTTTATGTAGGAGTGAGCCTGCTCGCGATACCGGTAGATCAGTCACTGCGATGTTGGATGTGATGACGCTATCGCGAGCAGGCTCACTCCTACAGAAAAGCACGGTGTATTCAGCGAGCAGAAGGGCAATCGACATGGCGACGTGTGGCGAAGTACTGGTCAAGTTACTCGAAGGTTATGGGGTCGAGCAGGTGTTCGGCATTCCCGGTGTGCACACGGTGGAGCTGTATCGCGGGCTGGCGCGTTCGAGCATTCGTCACGTCACCCCTCGGCATGAGCAGGGCGCCGGTTTCATGGCGGACGGCTACGCGCGCACCGCTGGCAAACCGGGTGTGTGCTTTATCATCACCGGCCCGGGCATGACCAACATCACCACCGCCATGGGCCAGGCGTATGCCGATTCGATCCCGATGCTGGTGATCTCCAGCGTGCAATCGCGCAGCCAATTGGGCGGCGGGCGCGGCAAGCTGCATGAGCTGCCGAACCAGAGCGCACTGGTTTCCGGTGTCGCGGCGTTCTCGCATACCTTGATGTCCGCCGCTGAATTGCCGGTGGTGCTGGCGCGCGCGTTTGCCTTGTTCCAGGCCGGTCGTCCACGTCCGGTGCACATCGAAATTCCGTTGGACGTGCTGGTTGAAAACGCCGATGACTTGCTCGCCAGTGTGCCGGTCAATATCGACCGTGCCGGGGCTGCGCCAAGCGCAGTCAAGCGCATGAGCGAATTGCTCGCCGGTGCCAAACGTCCGTTGATTCTCGCTGGTGGCGGTGCCATCGACGCGGCGCCGGAATTGACCAAACTCGCCGAGTTGCTCGACGCTCCAGTGGCACTGACCATCAACGCGAAAGGCATGCTGCCGGGCAACCATCCGCTGCTGATCGGTTCGACCCAGACGCTGGTCGCCACCCGCGCGCTGGTCGCTGATGCCGATGTGGTTCTGGCCATCGGCACTGAACTGGCCGAGACCGATTACGACGTCACCTTCGCCGGCGGTTTCGAGATTCCCGGCAAACTGCTGCGCATCGATATCGATGCCGACCAGGCCGTGCGTAACTACCCGCCGCACCTGGCGCTGGTGGCCGACGCACGCAACGCTGCACAGGCTTTGTTGAACACCCTGTCGCAGGAAAAACTCGACGAGCGCAGTAGCGATTGGGGGCATGCCCGCGCCGGCAAACTGCGCGCTGAACTGGCCGCCAGCTGGGACGCGCCGACCCTCGCACAAACCCGTTTCCTCGACACCGTGCTCGATGAATTGCCGAACGCGGTGTTCGTCGGCGACTCGACGCAACCGGTGTACACCGGCAACCTCACGTTCAACCCGGATCACCCGCGCCGTTGGTTCAACGCCTCGACCGGTTACGGCACCCTCGGCTACGCCTTGCCGGCAGCGATCGGTGCGTGGCTCGGTGGCCAACTCGACCAGGGCGCGCGGCCTCCGGTGGTGTGCCTGATCGGCGACGGCGGGCTGCAATTCACCCTGCCGGAACTGGCCAGCGCGGTCGAAGCGCGGGTGCCGGTGATCGTCCTGTTGTGGAATAACCAGGGTTACGAAGAGATCAAGAAATACATGGTCAACCGCGCCATCGAACCGGTGGGTGTGGACATCTACACCCCGGATTTTGTCGCGGTGGCCAAGGCTCTTGGCTGCGCGGCTGAAGCGATCAGCAGCATCGAACAACTGCGCAGCGCGTTGCGTTGTGCAAGCGATCGTCAGGGCCCGACCTTGATTGAAATCGACCAGACCCAATGGATGCAGGCGGTGGCGCAATGATCAGTTTCCCAACCACACTCGATGGCCTCTACATCAACGGCCAATGGTCGGCGGGTGGTGAACACTTGCGCGTGATCAACCCGGCCACCGAAGCGCTGCTGACCACGGTCAATGGCGGTGACGAGCACGCGGTCGAGCAAGCCGTCGCCGCTGCCAGCGAAGCGTTCAAAACCTGGTCGCAAACCACTGGCGCCGAGCGCGGCGCGATTCTGCGCAACATCGCCAATGGCGTGCGCGACGGCCGCGATCATCTGATGAAGTTGCAATCGAGCAATAACGGCAAACCGCAATTCGAAGCGGCCATCGACGTCGATGACGTCATCGCCACGTTCGAGTATTACGCCGAACTCGCTGAAGGCCACGACGCGAAACAGGACAGCAACGTGCCGCTGCCGAGCGATGACTTCAGCGCCCGTTTGCGTCGCGAACCGTGTGGTGTGGTCGGGCTGATCGTGCCGTGGAATTTCCCGATGGTGACCACCGCGTGGAAGCTGGCGCCGGCGTTGGCGGCCGGTTGCTGCGTGGTGCTGAAACCGTCGGAAGTGACGCCGCTGCCGGAGCTGGAACTGGCCGCGATCATTGCTGAATCGGGTCTGCCCAATGGTGTGTTCAATCTGGTTTGCGGCACCGGGCTGGCAGTCGGCGCGCCGTTGTCGGCGGACCCGCGTATCGCCAGGATTTCCTTTACCGGCAGCAATGCGGTCGGCGTGCAAGTGATGCAGCGTGCGGCGGAAACGGTGAAGGGCGTGAGCCTGGAACTGGGCGGCAAATCCTCGCTGCTGGTGTTGGCCGATGCTGATATCGACTTGGCGGTTGAACTGGCCTGTGGCGGTGCGTTTTTCAACGCCGGGCAGATGTGTTCGGCCACCAGTCGCGTGCTGGTTGCTGATGAGCTGGAAGAAGAATTCCTCCGTCGGCTACAGAAGCGTGCGCAGGCGATTCGCGTCGCGGATCCGTTCGACCCTGAGGTGGAAATGGGCGCGCTGGTCAACCAGGCGCAGTACCAGCGAGTGCTTGGGCATATTGATCGTGGGCTGAGCGCGGGCGCGCGGTTGCTCTGCGGCGGCAATCGCCCGGCGGATCTGCCGCGTGGCTA
The DNA here is from genome assembly GCF_000282515.1 of Pseudomonas sp. GM80. Taxonomy (GTDB): domain Bacteria; phylum Pseudomonadota; class Gammaproteobacteria; order Pseudomonadales; family Pseudomonadaceae; genus Aquipseudomonas. The sequence goes on along the minus strand of NZ_AKJD01000165.1, from coordinate 365 downwards.
TTACTTGCAGCCGACGGTGTTCACCGATGTGCCATTGGACAGTGCGCTGTGGTGCGAAGAGATTTTCGGGCCGGTGGTGTGTGTGCGCAGTTTCAGCAGCGAAGCCGAGGCGATTGCGCTGGCCAATGACACACCGTTTGGCTTGGTCGCGAGCGTGGTGACGAGCGATGCGGTTGCCGCGGATCGCGTCGCCAATGCGTTGCAGGCGGGGATGGTGTGGATCAATGCACCGCAAGTGATCTTCCCGCAGGCGGCGTGGGGTGGGTACAAGCAGAGCAGTATTGGTCGCGAGCTGGGGCCTTGGGGGTTGGCGGCTTTTCAAGAGATCAAACATGTGATTCGCGCGGCCTGATCACAGAGGCGTA
>NZ_AKJD01000164.1 GCF_000282515.1 Pseudomonas sp. GM80 | reverse complement strand
CCGTGACGCTCCGCGTCACAGCCTCAACAGCGGACGCAGAGCGTCCATGGCGGCGTTCCCACGCGGAGCGTGGGAACGATCATCAGTTCATGGCGCCGTAGCGTTTCATCGCTTCAATCGCCAAGCCGCTACCAATGCTGCCGAAGATGTTCCCTTCAACATGCCGCGCATTCGGCAGCATCGCCGAGACGCTGTTACGCAGCGCCGGAATCCCGCTCGAACCGCCGGTGAAGAACACCGTGTCGACCTGATCGACCGCCACGCCAGCATCGTTCAACAGCTGCGTAACACTGCCGCGTACCCGCTCCAGCAGCGCATCGATCGCCGATTCAAACAGCGCGCGGCTCAATTCCACGCTCAACCCGGCCTCGATCCGATCCAGCGGCACATGGCGGCTGTCGGTGTGGGTCAGCTGGATTTTGGTTTCCTCGACTTCCATCGCCAGCCAGTGGCCGGCGCGCTGTTCGATCAACTTGAACAGGCGATCGATGCCGCCGGTGTCTTCGATGTCGTAGCGCATGCTGCCCAGCGCCAGGCTGGATTTCTGCGAATACACCGAGTTGATGGTGTGCCAGGTCGCCAGGTTCATGTGGTGGCTGGTCGGCATGTAGGCGCCGCTCTTCATGCGGCTGCCGTAGCCGAACAGCGGCATCAGGCCTTGCAGGCTCAGCTGTTTGTCGAAGTCGGTCCCGCCGATGTGCACACCGCCAGTGGCGAGGATGTCGTCGTGACGGTTATCCAGACCACGACGCTCGGGCGACAGGCGCACCAGCGAGAAGTCGGAGGTACCACCGCCGATGTCGACGATCAGCACCAGCTCTTCTTTTTCGATGGTCGACTCGTAGTCGAAGGCCGCGGCGATCGGTTCGTACTGGAAGGACACTTCCTTGAAGCCAATCTTCTTCGCCACGTCGACCAAAGTGTCTTCAGCTTCCTGGTCCGCCAGCGGATCGTCATCGACAAAGAACACCGGGCGACCGAGCACCACTTGCTCGAATTCCCGACCGGCGGCAGTTTCGGCACGGCTCTTCAGTTGGCCGATGAACAGACCGAGCAAGTCCTTGAACGGCATTGCGGTGCCGAGAACGCTGGTGTCGTGCTTGATCAGCTTGGAACCGAGCAAACTTTTCAACGAGCGCATCAGCCGGCCTTCGTAGCCTTCCAGGTACTCGTGCAGCGCCAGACGACCGTAAACCGGGCGGCGTTCCTCGATGTTGAAGAAGACCACCGACGGCAGAGTGATCTTGTCGTCTTCCAGCGCGATCATCGTTTCCATGCCGGGGCGCAGCCAGCCGACGGTGGAGTTGGACGTGCCGAAGTCGATGCCGCAGGCACGGGCTGGAGAGGCGTCTTTCATGTCTTTCGGTTCCGGTCAAAAAAACGGCCGCGCAGTGTATGTCAGTGCGCGCCAGAATCGAAGGCCGGTCATCTGCTATTTCACGACTAAACTGGTTGAAAATCGCAGCTTCGCCCCAAACTTGCTGGCATGGGCCGGCAGAACCACCGGCGGTCACAAGAACCGCCGTCCACTGCCGATAAACTTCTGCTGCGCCACCCGGTCACAACCTTGAGATCGGTCAACCTGGCACGCGCGAATCGGCGCATGCTTGGCAACGGCGCGAAATCGATAACGGATGGTGATTCCTTCAATGGACTTCAAAGACTATTACAAGATACTCGGCGTGGAGCCGACAGCAGACGACAAGGCGATCAAGGCTGCCTATCGCAAGCTGGCGCGCAAATACCACCCCGATGTCAGCAAGGAAAAAGACGCCGAGGAGAAATTCAAGGACGCGTCGGAAGCCTATGAAGCGCTGAAAAGCGCCGACAAACGTACCGAATACGACGAGCTGCGCCGTTATGGCCAGCATGGTCAGCCGTTCCAGGGGCCACCGGGCTGGCAGAGCCGTGGCGGCTTTGGCGGCGGCGGTGCTGACACCGGCGACTTCTCGGACTTCTTCAGTTCGATCTTCGGCAATCGCGGCCCCGGTTTCGGTGGCGGTGAAGGTCGGCAACAACGCAGTGCAGGGCGCCGAGGGCAAGACGTGGAAATGGAACTGCCGATCTTCCTCGAGGAGACGCTCGCCAACGAATCGAAGAAAGTCACCTTCCAGGTGCCGCAATACAACGCCAACGGCCAGCACGTCAGCAACACCAGCAAGAGCCTGAACGTGAAGATACCGGCGGGCGTGACCGACGGCGAGCGTATTCGCCTCAAGGGCCAGGGCGCACCGGGCGTCGGTGGCGGGGCGAATGGCGACTTGTACCTGACCATTCGTTTTGCGCCGCATCCGAAATTCGATGTTGAAGGTGAAAACCTGATCATCACCTTGCCGTTGGCGCCGTGGGAACTGGCGCTGGGCACTGAGGTGGCCGTGCCGACCCTGACCGGCAAGATCAACCTCAAAGTCCCGGCCGGCAGCCAGAACGGCCAGCGCATGCGCGCCAAAGGCCATGGCTTGAAAAACAAGGCGGGTGAGCGCGGTTATCTGTTCGTGCAGCTCAAAGCCGTGATGCCGAAAACGTCCGACGATGAGGTCAAGGCACTGTGGCAGGAACTGGCGAAGAAAGCCGCTTTCAATCCGCGAGAGAACTTCTGAATTCGACGACGGAGTAGCCCATCATGAGCAGCCCCCTGATCGTTCAACTGGACCTGGCAGAATTCTGTGAGGCGGCCGATTTGTCGGACGTCTACGTGATCGAAATCGTCGAACACGGCATCCTCGAACCTCAGGGCGCGCAGCCCCGGGAATGGCGCTTCACCGACTACGAACTGGCCCTGGCCAAACGCGCCGCGAAGCTGCGGCGCGATCTGGAGCTGGAGTGGGAAGGTGTGGCGCTGGCGCTCGATCTGCTCGAAGAAGTCCATGAGTTGCGAGCCGAGAACCGCATGCTCAAACAACGCCTGGCACGCCTGGTCATCGAATAACGCCCTGTAGGAGCTGCCGAAGGCTGCGATCTTTTGATTTTGTTTTTAAAGACAAGATCAAAAGATCGCAGCCTTCGGCAGCTCCTACAGGGTTCGCGGTAACACCACGCTGAACCGTGTGCCGTCAGCCTCATTCGAGCTGACTTCAATCGTCCCGCCATGGGCATTGACCACTTCCCTGACGATAAACAAGCCTAACCCCAGACTGGTCGAAGGCTGCCCGAGTGCTTCATCGGCGCTGCGCACCAGCGGATCAAAAATCGTCGCCAGCGCGTCTTCCGGAATCGGTGTGCCGAAGTTATGCACCGACAGGCATACCGCGTCCGCCTCATCCTGCAACGTCAGCGTCACCTGTTGCGTGTTCGAGCCATGCTGCAGCGCATTGCCGATCAGGTTCTGCAGCAATTGATCGATGCGCCCCGCGTCCCACATACCTTGCGTATCACCGTGAATGTGCAGCACTGGCGAGCAATTCGGGTTGCCGGCACACGCCTCGGCGATCGCCGCTCGCGCCGCTTCGGCCAGATCCATCGGGGCGGGTTCGATCGGCAGACTTTTGCCGAGGCGACTGCGCACCCACTCCAGCAAATCACTGACCATCGCGGCCATGTGCCGAGCGCCGCGCTTGATGTTGTGGGCGCAGGTCAGCGCCTCGCCTTCCAGCGCCGCTTTGCGTAATAGCAACTCGGTGGACATGCTCACCGCTTGCAGCGGCGCGCGCAGGTCATGGCCAAGGATCGCCAGAAAGATGTCCCGCGAACGGTTGACCTGTTCTGCGTACGCCGCCGTCGACTCGGCCAGCGCTTCATCAATGGCTTCATTGAAACGAATCATGTCCTGAAAGTAAGTCATGTCCGGTGATTTGAGGCTGTCGACCCAGCGGCGGATCACACAGGCGCGCAAATGACGAAACTCCGAGGTCATCTGTACCAGATCAAAGCCCGCGATGTGGCGCAACTCACCATGACTGGCGCCGGCCTGATCCAGGCTTGGGGTTTTCTCCGGGCCTTCGCCCTTGGCTTTGGCGGCTTGCTCGTTGGCACTCTGCGGTTTGTTCATGTCACGGGCGGCGGCCAACAGAATGGCTTTGGCGTGATCACGCAGGCCTTCTGCGTCCATGTAATCGGCAGCGGGAGTGATAGAGGCGGCGAACAGCTCCCACTCCGCGACGATGGGATCCACGTTGCATACGATGAATTCGGAAAGGCGCATAAGCGGTTACCTGCGTATGAATCGATGGACGGCGATTCGCATATTAGCCTCTCTGGCGAGAAATACACGACCGCTGGTGCCCGGCTCCCGGGGAATTTTTTTTAGTGCGGTACATATGTATTTTCGGCTCTTTAATAACTGCGCGGTTATGGCTTTTTCAGCGTGTTCTTGAGCAGGATTTTGGTTTTTTGTTTTTTCTCGTCATCCGTAATCTGAGCGCCAGTTATTGGATGACGAGGTTCTCAATATGGATATTGTGACAAACACAGTTTCGACAGATAACGGCCCGCATCACGATGTATTAATCGGGCTTATTCCAGAGGCTATCAAACAGGCTCCGGCCCATCGGCTTCAATCGCTGGAAGCGAACCTCAACGTTGCAAAACACTATTCGTCATGGCCAGCAGCAGGCCGCGTGCGTTTGCAGCAACTGGTACACACCCATTGGCAGCTTCAGGGGGGCGTCGATACCTCCCTGAAGCACCTTGAACAGAACATCGAAGACTTTGCCCGGCCCTTGCTGACCGAGGCCCTGAAAAGCCAATTGAAGGTCGATCTGGACGTCGACGCGACGATGCTCAGGCTTTACGTCCCGGACAAAATTATCTTCGGCATCGACCGAGGGGCCACGCGCTCGCAGCACTCCACATTGCTGGCCGCGGCGTTGCACAATTTCGAACAGGCGGAAACCGAGGAAGGCTACTTTCGCAGTGGCTCCGGTGTGTACGTCGCCGACGCTGACGGCGCGCCTGTGCAGCACGCTATCACGGTCGGTGAGGTTGCCAGCGTCTGCCGCTCGCTGGATATTGGCGCGCAATATCAGCAACACCTCAAGGCGTTGTTGCTGCCCGACGATGTGACGAAGCAAGCGACATTGAGAACGCAATCGGTGGCGGTCGAGAAGTCCGCGCTGCAAGTCGCCGCGGCCATTGCCGGAATGAACGCCGATCTGGGCATGCACGCTCAGGCCGTCATCAGCGACGTGATCAGCGGACAACGATCGATCAGCTTTCACGGGCGTGCGTTGAAGGCGCATCGTTTGCGGATCATGGGGTTGGAGTTGTCCGGTATCGTGCTGTTCAGTGCCGTTGCAGAAAAAAACGAGATCGAGAAATTCCTGCTGGGGCTAGTATCGCCAGAACTTCAGTTCCTGTTTGACTGGTCGCGGCGTATCCCCGGCCTCAACGATAATCTGTATGAAAAATACAAAGTGCTCAGTGATGTGTTCGCCAATGGACCCAGTGCTGTCACTGACGAAATGTCCCGGCGTAACGACTTCTACGATCAAAGTATTCTGAATGGGCCGTTGGTTGCCTATATCCCGGATGATCCGCTGCATCCATTGAAAGAATACCCGTCGCTGACCGCGTTCATGAAAGCCTTGGCCACGCAGTTGCTGGAAAAATCCTATCAACAGTTTTTCAGTCGGTTTGTGGCGCAGAAGGACAAGCCGAAATTTTTCAGACGGGTCAATGAGCGTCTCAAGGAAATCACCTGGCATCAGCGCGAGCCTCTCGACATGGGACCGTGGTGGCGGGAGACACCGATTGAAACCCCCCATGCGGAACCGATCACCGTGCCGATCCAGGGCGGTCTCTGGGAGCACCTGTACCTGCGCAAACGCGACAAGTCGATCAGCGATGCACGACTGATCGCTGTGCCTACGGGGGATGAAGATGCTAAAAGCCGCTGGAACCGACTGATCAGCTATCTGGACTATGGCTGGAACATCTTCAACTTCGTCGTGATGCTGGTACCGGGCGTCGGCGAGGTAATGCTCGGGGTGATGGTCGCCCAGTTGCTGGCCGAATTTGCCGAGGGCATCGAGGACTGGAGTCACGGTGACAAGGAGGAGGCGTGCGCACACATCAACAGCGTAATCCTCAACTTTACGCAACTGGCATTGATGAGCGCCGGGCATATTCTGCCCAAAGGCGCTGTAGCCATTAAACCTTCGTCTTTTGTCGACAACCTCAAGGCGGTGCCCCTGGCCGATGGCCGCACGAAAATGTGGAACCCCGATCTGGCCCCCTATGCGCACAATCTGGCGCTTCCTGCCGGTACTTGGGCTGACGAGTCCGGGCTGTATCCGCATCAAGGAAAAAAAGTGTTGCACCTGCAGGGCAGGCAGTACGTGGTGAAGGAGGATCCACTCAACGGCCAGTTCCGCATGCAACACCCGACGCGAGCCGACGCCTATGCGCCTCGGGTCGAGCACAACCGGGCGGGCGCCTGGAAGAGCGAAGTCGAACGTCCGCTTGAGTGGGAACAGATTCAGTTGTTGCGCCGTCTCAATCCGCTGGCCGCCACCTTCAGTGAATCAACGCTGGCACAAGTGCTCAAGGTCAGCGGTATCGATGACGGTGTGCTGCGCCGCCTGCATGTCGAACATGAGCTGCCGCCGCCCTTGTTGACCGATACCCTTAATCGCTTCGATCTCTACGCCTCGATCAGCCAGTTCGGTGAACAGATCCGCAACGGCCACATCAGCGATCACCTGAGCGGTTATCTGCCGGGGCTGCTGACTGAGTTGCCGCGCTGGCCCGAGTCAAAAGCCATCACCCTGAAAGATCCGCTGCCGACCGGTCGAGACTCGATCACCTACGGCAACTCCAACGCCGCTGCGGTCGACACGCTTATCGTCAGCCAGGAAGACATTCAGACGGGCAATCTTGAAGGCCGGGTACTGGCGTTTCTGGATGAGACGGAAATCGAAGCGCTGCTCGGCCGCGCCATCTCCACCGACAAAACCGTGCGTGTCCAGGCATTGCGTGAAGCGCTGGCGCAGCGTGCCACCAAGCGTGCTTCACGGGTGTTCGAGTCGCAGTACAAAACCTCGGATGTTTCCGCCGACATGCGTGTGCGCAGATTGCACAGCGATTACCCCGAGTTACCCTGCAGTGTGATCGAACAAGTGCTCAAGGACGCCGACCCGCAGAGTGTGCGGGTGTTCGAGGAGAGCGGGCAGGTCGTCCTCAAGCTGCGTCAGCAACTGCGCACGGCGGGTGAAAAGATTCGTCTGAATCGCGCCTACGAAGGTTTGTACCTGGAACAACTGGAGAGTACGGACAGCCATCGCCTGGTACTGCGTTCGATGGAGAGCCTGCCGGGCTGGTCGGCGCAAGTGCGCATCGACATTCGCGAGCTCGCTTTCGACGGCCGGTTGCAGGCCAGCGTTGGCGCGGCGGATGCGCCGATTCGCAAAGTGCTGATCGCTGATGAGGACGGCCTCTACAGTGCACGCGATGAACAAGGATTGCAGCTGCACAGTGCCGAGGATCTTTACAGCGCGGTACTGCACGCCTTGCCTGATGCGCAGCGTCAGGCGCTGGGTTTCGACATTTTTCAGGGGGACTTGCTGAAACAGGCGATTCAGCGTTCGCCTCTGAGTCACGAGCAATTCGAACAGGTGCTGCTGGAAAACCCTGTTCGCAAGCCCGCTTATGATCCCGAAAACATGCGCTTGCGTGGCGGTATGCAAGGTTATCCGCTACGGCCTAAAGACTGGTCAGCGCTCAAGCGCCGAGTCGGGTCGCTGTATCCCGCCTTCACGGACGCACAGGTGGAAAGCCTGCTCGACGGCTTCGGCGCCAACGTGATGGAAATGCGTGTAGCGGCGCTGGAAAAAGAGTTCAGCAGGTTCAACCTGGCGTTCCAGCGCTGGTTGAACGACATGAGCCTGGCCTATCGCTTCAGCCCCGAAGGCGTGGCGGAGTGGACGTCGCGCAACCGGGTCTATCAGCTTCTGCGCCAATGCTGGCAACGCACCGGCCCTGCTGGCCCCCCGGCATCGGGAGTGATCCGCGCGCAGGCGTTGGTACTCAATGGCCTGCCGATGGACCGTCATCTGCTGACGATGCCCCGGCTCACCGCCAGTTTCGATCATGTCACTTCCTTGAGCCTGCAGAACGGCCAGATTCTCAGCGACCAACAGCACTTTCTAGGCAGCTTTCGTCAGTTGCGCGACCTCGATCTGTGGAAGAACCGTTTGAGCGATTTTCCAGAGGTGATCAGCAACATGGCGTACCTTCGTGTGCTGACGCTTTCGGACAATCAGATCTCGTTGACCGCTGAAAGCGCCGCAAGGTTGCGCGCGATGAGTCGGTTGCATGTGCTCAAGCTTGATGGCAACCCACTTGGGCAAGTGCCGGACATCAGCCAAATGCCGGCCTTGCTGATACTGACCCTGGACAGTACCGGTATCGACACATGGCCGATCGGTCTGTTTGCCAAGCAACGTCCGCGCAATCTGTATCTGGATTTGCGCTTCAACCAGCTCAGCGAGCTTCCGGACGTTGCGCCAGGTTCGGTATACGCCGAACTGATTGCGCGAACCAACGTCAGCCGTGACGCCTTCCATCTGTCTGCAGAGAATCTCGAGAAGCTCAAGCGGTACATCGAGTCTGTCGGCCTCGACCCGGACCGTCCCTATCCGTCGCGCGGCACCATCGACAGCTCCTACTGGGATGCAGGCATGAGTGAGGCTGAATGGAATGCACGCCAGCCGTTATGGGATGAGGTCGAAGATGAGTTCGGCGCCGAGCCGTTCTTTAACGAGTTGCGCAAGCTGACGGCCTCCGCCGACTTCGGTACCACGGATTCGATTTACCGAACCGACCTCACGGCCAAGGTCTGGCGAATGATTTTCGCCATGAACGAGAACACCGCGCTGCGCGAGAAAATTTTCGCCGAGGCCGTCGCCTCCACAACCTGTGCGGATGCCGGTGCGCAGTTTTTCAATGCAATGGGCGTCGAGGTGCTGGTGCATGAGGCCTACGGGTTGATCAGCACCGATCTGGTGGAGGCCGAACTGGTGGCGCTGGCTCGTGGTAAATCGCGCCTCGACGAGTTGGGGCAAATCGCCCGACAGCGTGTGGCCGATCGCTTGAAAGCTGGCGAGACATTTCGCCGCGAGAATGCTGACGGAGTCACCGGCAGCATTGATGAAGTGGAGGTTCATATGGCCTACATGACCGATCTGGCCGACCGCCTGGACCTGCCGTGGCAGTCGCGCGGCATGTTGTTCCGCAAAGTCGCCGGCGTCACCGAGAAGATGATCGAGGATGCTTATCAGCGAGTGATCGCGCTGGAGGAGGGAGAGCTGCTGGCGCCACGAATTCTTGAACAGCCGTTTTGGCAGCAATTCCTCAAGCGTACTTACCGCACAGAGTTCGATGAGTTGCTGACCTCTCTCAAGGATGAGGACGATATGGCGCAGTTCGAAGCCTTGCAGACGCTGGAGAAAAGCCTGACGCAAAAAGCGATTGATCGCGCGAAGCTGCAAACGGTGTATCCGCCGTTTACGGTTCAGCCGTAATAAAATCTGGAGGCGTTGGGGCGCCTCCAGGTGCTTTGCCTCAATGGTTCAAAACAGAAAGTAGCGCTGCGCCATCGGCAATGTTTCCGCGGGCTCACACCACAGCAATACGCCGTCGGCCTTGACCTGATAAGTCTGCGGGTCGACGTCGATGTTCGGCAGGTAGTCGTTGTGGATCAGGTCGGTTTTCTGCACGTCGCGGCAACCTTTGACCACAGCGATTTTCTTCTTCAGTCCCAATGCTTCAGGCAGTCCGGCTTCCTCTGCTGCCTGACTGATAAAGGTCAGGCTGGTGGCGTGCAACGAGCCACCGTAGCTGGCGAACATCGGGCGGTAATGCACCGGTTGCGGTGTCGGGATCGAAGCGTTGGCGTCGCCCATGAGGCTGGCGGCAATCGCCCCGCCCTTGAGAATCAGCGTCGGTTTTACGCCGAAAAACGCCGGACGCCAGAGCACCAGGTCGGCCCATTTGCCGACCTCGATCGAACCGACCTCATGGCTGATGCCGTGGGTGATCGCCGGGTTGATCGTGTATTTGGCGATGTAGCGTTTGGCGCGGAAGTTGTCGTTGCCTGCGCCGTCCTGCGGCAGTGGGCCGCGCTGTTTTTTCATCTTGTCGGCGGTCTGCCAGGTGCGCGTGATGACTTCGCCGACGCGGCCCATGGCCTGGCTGTCGGAGCTGATCATCGAGAACGCGCCAAGGTCGTGGAGGATGTCTTCGGCGGCAATCGTCTCGCGACGGATACGGCTTTCGGCGAACGCGACGTCTTCGGCGATGCTCGGGTCGAGGTGATGGCAGACCATGAGCATGTCGAGGTGTTCGTCGATGGTGTTGCGGGTGAACGGGCGTGTGGGGTTGGTCGAACTTGGCAGCACGTTAGGGAAGCCGCAAGCCTTGATGATGTCCGGTGCGTGGCCGCCACCGGCGCCTTCGGTGTGATAGGTGTGGATGGTGCGGCCCTTGAACGCGCCGAGGGTGGTTTCGACGAAGCCGGACTCGTTGAGGGTGTCGGTGTGAATCGCCACCTGCACGTCGTATTGGTCGGCGACAGTCAGGCAGTTATCGATGCTCGCCGGGGTGGTGCCCCAGTCTTCGTGCAGCTTGAGGCCGATGGCGCCGGCCTTGACCTGTTCGATCAGCGGTTCCGGCAGGCTGGCGTTGCCCTTGCCGGTGAGGCCGATGTTCATCGGAAAGGCGTCGGCGGCCTGAAGCATGCGCGCCAGATGCCATGGGCCGGAGGTGCAAGTGGTGGCGTTGGTGCCGGTGGCAGGTCCTGTGCCACCGCCGATCATGGTGGTAACGCCGCTCATCAGCGCTTCTTCGATTTGCTGTGGACAGATGAAGTGGATGTGCGTGTCGATGCCGCCAGCGGTGAGGATCATGCCCTCGCCGGCGATCACTTCGGTGCCGGCGCCGATGGCGATGGTCACGTTGGGCTGCACGTCCGGGTTGCCGGCTTTGCCGATGGCGGCGATGCGCCCGTCCTTGAGGCCGACGTCGGCTTTGACGATGCCCCAGTGGTCGATGATCAGCGCGTTGGTAATCAGTGTGTCGACCACTTCGGCGGCCAGCAATTGGCTTTGGCCCTGGCCGTCACGGATGACTTTGCCGCCACCGAATTTCACTTCTTCGCCGTAGGTGGTGAAGTCTTTTTCGACTTCAATCCACAGTTCGGTGTCGGCCAGGCGCACCTTGTCGCCGACGGTGGGGCCGAACATGTCGGCGTAGGCTTGTTTAGAAATCTTCATGTGCTTGCCTTGGGATTCAATGATCGTTCCCACGCTCTGCGTGGGAATGCCGCCATGGACGCTCTGCGTCCGCCGTTATGTGACGCGGAGCGTCACGGGATGCATTCCCACGCAGAGCGTGGGAACGATCAATCAGTCGAGATCACCCATGATTCGTCCGGCAAACCCGAACACCCGCCGATGCCCGGCGTAATCCACCAGTTCCACCTCGCGACTCTGCCCCGGTTCAAAACGCACCGCTGTCCCTGCCGGAATGTTCAGGCGCATGCCACGACTGGCCGCGCGATCAAACGCCAGCGCGTCGTTGGTTTCAAAAAAGTGATAGTGCGACCCCACCTGAATCGGCCGGTCGCCACTGTTGGCGACTTTCAGGCGGATAGTGCGGCGATCAACGTTGAGTTCGATGTCGCCGGGCTGGATCTGGTACTGGCCAGGAATCATCGCTGGGCTCCTTGCAGAATCTTGTAATAGAGGGCGGTCGGTCGATAAGTACCGTTCGGGTCGCAGGCGTAATCGGGAATCTGACCCGCATGGGTGTAACCCAGTGCCTTGTAGAAATCTTCGGCGGGAGAGCCGGCCTCGGTGTCGAGGTAAAGCATGCCGCGCTTGTGCTTGGGCGCCTCGAGTTCCAGCGCGCTCATCAATTGTTGACCGAGACCGCGACGCCGCGCGCCTTCGCGCACCAGCAGTTTTTGCACCTCGGCACGATTGAGTCCGTTGGACTTTTGGCAGAGCCCCAATTGCACGCTGGCCAGTACTTCTTCGTCCTTGACCACGACCCAGAGCAGCACGCTGCCCTTGTTGACGTTGTCCTGAACTTCATCGAAATACGCGCGCGCCTGTACCGCATCGAGATCGGCCATGAAACCGACGCTGGCGCCATAACCCACCGCGTCCAACAGCAGATCGATCAGGCCCTGACGATAATGGGCAAAGCTTTCAGCGTTGACGCGGCGCAGTTGGGCGGCGTTCATCGGTGTCACTCCTTGATGGTTTCAGGCGGCTCCGCGCCAGGATTGAGGGTCAGTTGCATAAAGGTCAGGTCGAGCCAGCGGCCGAACTTGGTGCCGACTTGCGGCATCTGTCCGGTGGTGATGAAACCGGCTCGCTCGTGCAAGCGAATCGAAGCGGCGTTGCCACTTTCGATGGCGGCGACCATCACGTGCTTGCCGCAGGTCTTCGCCCGTTCGATCAGTGCGGTCATCAGTTGCGGGCCGAGGCCGTTGCCACGCTGGTCGCTGCGCACATAAACCGAGTGCTCGACGGTGTGGCGGAAACCGTCGAACGGCCGCCAGTCACCGAACGAAGCGTAGCCGAGCACAGTGTTGTCGGCGTCGACGATCACCAGAATCGGATAGGCCTGGGCCTGACGCGCGCTGAACCACGCCTGGCGGTTGCCGAGGTCGACGGCCTGTTCATTCCAGATCGCTGTGGTGTTGAGCACGGCATCGTTGTAGATATCGCGGATCGCTGGCAGATCGGCATGCAGGGCATCGCGAATGGAGTAAGTCATGGCGCGGCCTCAGACGATCGGTTGGTGGACGGTGACCAGTTTGGTGCCGTCGGGGAACGTCGCTTCAACCTGGATCTCCGGGATCATTTCCGGGATGCCTTCCATCACTTGTTCGCGGCTGAGCAGGGTGGTGCCGAAGTGCATCAGCTCGGCCACCGTCCGGCCGTCACGCGCGCCTTCAAGCAGGGCGGCGGAGATGTAGGCCATGGCTTCCGGGTAATTGAGTTTCACGCCGCGCGCCAAACGCCGCTCGGCGACGAGGCCGGCGGTGAAGATCAGTAGCTTGTCTTTTTCGCGTGGGGTCAGGTCCATTGTGCAAATCCAGTATCGGCAGTTAAAAATAATGACGTACACCCTGTAGGAGCTGCCG
>NZ_AKJD01000163.1 GCF_000282515.1 Pseudomonas sp. GM80 | reverse complement strand
TCGTTCCCACGCTCCGCGTGGGAATGCAGCCCGGGACGCTCTGCGTCCCAATAGCGTGACGCGGAGCGTCACAGGAGGCGTTCCCACGCAGAGCGTGGGAACGATCAGGGTGAAAGTGGCTTATCATTAGCCCCCTAACGACGCTCACCCAAGGCTCCCCGGCATGCTGGCAATTTTCCTCGAAACCCTGAACATCACCGCGCCGGTGTTTGCCATGCTGTTTCTCGGTGTGCTGCTCAAGCGCATCAACTGGATCAACGACAACTTCATCCACACCGCCTCCTCGCTGGTGTTCAACGTGACCATGCCGGCGCTGCTGTTCCTCGGCATTCTGCACGCTGATCTGCACGCCGCGTTGCAGCCGTCCCTGCTGATCTACTTTTCCCTGGCCACGCTGGTGAGCTTTGCTCTGGCCTGGGGCTGGGCGATCTTCAAATGCCCGCGTGAAGATCGCGGCATCTACACCCAAGGTGCGTTTCGCGGTAACAACGGCGTGATCGGTCTGGCACTGGCGGCGAGCATGTACGGCGATTACGGGATTTCCCTCGGGGCGATTCTCGCGGCGCTGGTGATCCTGTTCTACAACACGCTGTCGACGATTGTGCTGGCGGTGTACAGCCCGGTGATCAAGTCCGATCCGTGGAGCATCTGCAAAAGTGTGTTCAGCAATCCGCTGATCATCAGCGTGATTGCGGCGGCGCCGTTTGCCTATTTCAAAATCAGTTTGCCGGGGTGGCTGGAGACCTCAGGGCAGTATCTGGCGCAAACCACCTTGCCGCTGGCGCTGATTTGCATCGGCGGCACGCTATCGCTGGCGGCGCTGCGCAAGAGCGGCAACATGGCGCTGAGTTCGAGCCTGGTGAAGATGGTTGGTTTGCCAGTGCTGGCGACGCTGGGGGCGTGGTTGTGGGGCTTTCGTGGGGCGGAGTTGGGGATTCTGTTTCTGTATTTCGGTAGCCCGACGGCGGCGGCAAGTTTCGTCATGGCCCGGGCGGCGCAGGGCAATCATGAGCTGGCGGCGGCGATTATCGTGATGACCACGTTGATGGCGGCGATTACCACCAATGTCGGGATCTTTGTTTTGCAGTGGGGTGGGTGGATCTAAAGGGCAAGGTCAAAAGATCGCAGCCTGCGGCAGCTCCTACATGGCATACGTCCCCCTGTAGGAGCTGCCGAAGGCTGCGATCTTTCAGCTCTTCTCGTAGCTGTCGATCACTTCCTGCGCCGCGCGAAACGCATCAATCGCCGCCGGCACGCCGGCATACACTGCGCAATGCAGCAGCGCCTCGCGAATCTCGTCCACCGTGCAGCCGTTGTTCAGCGCGCCACGCACATGGCCCTTCAACTCTTGCGGGCATTTCAACGCCGTCAGCGCGGCGAGGGTGATCAGGCTGCGCGTCTTCAGTGGCAAACCTTCACGGTTCCACACACCGCCCCACGCGTGTTCATTGACGAAATCCTGCAACGGCTGGGTGAACTCGGTGGCGTTGCCCAGCGCGCGATCAACAAACGCATCGCCCATTACCTGGCGGCGCACATCTACCCCGGACTTCTTCGATTCGGTCATGGCTTATCACTCTTGTGGTGTTGGCGGCGCCAGGCGCGGATGGACGTGAACAACAGATACGCCAACAGCGGCGGCAGAACATAAAACAGCATCAAGCGCTCCAGCTTGCCGGCCAGTGGCATGCCGGTGGTGAATGACACCACGTGCAGCCCGTAAACCAGATACAAACCGAGCAGCAGCAAACCTTCGGCACGGGTCACGCGGTAGCCCGAATAGAACACCGGCAGGCACAGTGCGGCGACACCGAGCATTACCGGCAGGTCGAAATCCAGCGCGTTGGGCGACACCGACAATGGCGTCGGCGCGATCAAAGCCGTGAGGCCGAGTACGCCGAGCAGGTTGAACAGGTTGGCGCCGATCACATTGCCCACGGCGATGTCGCGTTGCCCGCGCAATGCCGCGATCAGCGAGGTCGCCAGTTCCGGCAGCGACGTGCCGACGGCGACCACGGTCAGGCCGATTACCCGTTCGGAGAAGCCCAGGTCCGTCGCCACGACAACCGCAGCGCCGAGCAGCAAATGCCCGGCGAACACCAGCATGGCGAGGCCGACGATGATCATGAAAACGCTGGCAAGCCATGAGGTTTGTGCCGCGTCGGGTTGCGCGGAATGCGGTCGCGTCGAGTGGCGTGACTGACGCAACAGCAAGCCCAGATACAGCGCCAGAGCGGCCAGCAGCAGAATGCCGTCGAAGCGTCCGATCTCTTCGTTCCACGCCAATACAAACACCAGCAGACTGGCGCCGATCATCAGCGGAATGTCGAGGCGCACCAGTTGCCGCGAGACACGCAATGGAATGATCAGGGCCGACAGGCCAAGGGTCACAAGGATGTTGAAGATGCTGCTGCCGACCACACTGCCGACCGCGATGTCGGGGTTATGCGCCAGCGCCGCTTGCACGCTGACCGCCATCTGCGGCGCGCTGCTGCCGAGGGCAACAATTGTCAGACCGATGATCAGTGGTCGCACATGCAGACGTTCGGCCAGACGCACCGCTGCGCGCACCATCAATTCGGCACCGAAGATCAGCAGGCACAACCCGGCGAGCAGTTCGATCACGCTGATCAGCGGCAAATCGGTCAGTCCGAAAATGGTCAGTGCTCCATCAGTCGTCGAGGGCCTGCACGCGTACTCGCGCGGTGCCGCTGCTGAACATACCGAGTTGTTTGGCGGCTTCGCGTGAAACATCAATCAAGCGTCCGCGCGTATGCGGGCCGCGGTCGTTGATACGGACCACCACGGATTCGTCGTTTTTCAGGTTGGTGACCTTCACCCGCGTGCCGAAGGGTAGCTGGCGGTGGGCGGCGGTCAGGGAATTCTGGTTGAACGCCTCGCCACTGGCGGTGCGTTTACCGTGGTGCTTGGCACCGTAATAGGAGGCGACGCCGGTCTGGTCGTAACCGTGCGGGTCGATGATGTCGGTGCTGGCGCAGCCGGCCAGCAAAGAGAGCAGGGCGCAGGCGCCGAGCAGACGTTTCATTCAAAGGCTCCACAAAACAAATGTGGAAACAACCCTGTATGGAGATGAGCTCTTGTGGCGAGGGGATTTATCCCCGATGGGGCGCGCAGCGCCCCCAGATTCCGAATACACAAGAATTGGGACTGCTGCGCAGCCCATCGGGGATAAATCCCCTCACCACAAAACCCCTCCAGCCAAAGAGGATTATTCCCACAGGGGGTGGAGCCAGGCTTAAGATCTGGCTCCATTTGCATCAGCCTTCGAGCTTGCTTTTCAGCAGTTCGTTCACTTGCTGCGGGTTGGCTTTGCCTTTCGACGCTTTCATCGCCTGACCCACGAAGAAGCCGAACATCTTGCCGCGTTTGGCTTCATCAGCCGCACGATACTGTTCAACTTGCTCGGCGTTGGCCGCGAGCATTTCGTCGAGCACGGCCGAGATTGCGCCGCTGTCGGTCACCTGCTTCAGGCCGCGTTTTTCGATGATTTCGTCCGCACTGCCTTCACCGTTGGCCATCGCTTCAAACACAACCTTGGCGATTTTGCCGGAGATCGTGTTGTCCTTGATGCGCAGCAGCATGCCGCCCAACAGTTCCGCCGACACCGGCGACTCGTCGATGTCCAGGCCTTGCTTGTTGAGCAGGCTGCCCAACTCGACCATCACCCAGTTCGCCGCCAGTTTGGCGTCGCCGCCGATGCTTGCGACTTTCTCGAAGTAATCGGCTTGTTCGCGGCTGGTGGCCAGCACGCTGGCGTCGTAGACCGACAGACCGAATTGCTCCTGGAAACGCTCGCGTTTCTGCGGAGGCAGTTCCGGCAGGGTGGCGCGCACTTCGCCGAGGAACGACTCTTCGATGACCACCGGCAACAGGTCCGGATCGGGGAAGTAACGGTAGTCGTTGGCTTCCTCTTTCGAACGCATCGGACGGGTTTCGTCCTTGTTCGGATCGTACAGACGGGTCTGCTGGATCACTTTGCCGCCGTCTTCGATCAGCTCGATCTGACGCTGGATCTCGGAGTTGATCGCCTTCTCGATGAAGCGGAACGAGTTGACGTTCTTGATCTCGCAGCGCGTGCCGAATTCAACCTGGCCTTTCGGACGGATCGACACGTTGCAGTCGCAACGCAGCGAGCCTTCGGCCATGTTGCCGTCGCAGATGCCCAGATAACGTACCAGCGCGTGGATCGCCTTGACGTAAGCCACGGCTTCCTTGGCGCTGCGCATGTCCGGCTCGGAAACGATTTCCAGCAGCGGCGTGCCGGCACGGTTCAGGTCGATGCCGGTGGCACCGTTGAATTCTTCGTGCAGGCTCTTGCCGGCGTCTTCTTCCAGGTGCGCGCGGGTGATGCCGACACGTTTGACCGTGCCGTCTTCCAAGGCGATGTCCAGGTGGCCCTTGCCAACGATCGGCAATTCCATCTGGCTGATCTGGTAGCCCTTCGGCAAGTCCGGATAGAAGTAGTTTTTACGGGCGAACACGTTGTGCTGACCGATCTCGGCGTCAATCGCCAGACCGAACATCACCGCCATGCGCACCGCTTCCTGGTTCAGCACCGGCAACACGCCAGGCATGCCCAGATCGATCAGGCTGGCCTGAGTGTTCGGCTCGGAACCGAATGTGGTGGAACTACCGGAAAAGATTTTCGACCGGGTGGTGAGCTGAGTGTGAATCTCCAGCCCGATCACGACTTCCCATTGCATGTGTGTCTCCTCAGAAGCCGGTTGGGGTGCGGGTGTGCCAGTCAGTGTTGAGCTGATACTGGTGGGCAACGTTCAACAGGCGACCTTCCTGGAAATACGGCGCGAGCAGCTGCACGCCAACCGGCAGACCGTCGACAAAACCGGCCGGCATCGACAGGCCCGGCAGGCCCGCGAGGTTGGCGGTGATGGTGTAGACGTCTTCCAGATAAGCAGCGACCGGGTCGCTGTTCTTGGCGCCAAGCTTCCAGGCCGGGTTCGGCGTGGTTGGGCCGAGGATGACGTCGACTTCATTAAAGGCAGCCATGAAGTCGTTTTTCACCAGACGACGGATCTTCTGCGCTTTCAGGTAGTAGGCGTCGTAGTAACCGGCGGACAGCGCGTACGCGCCGACCATGATCCGGCGCTGCACTTCCGGGCCGAAACCTTCGCCGCGGGAGCGCTTGTACAGGTCGATCAGGTCTTTCGGTTGCTCGCAGCGATGGCCGAAACGCACGCCGTCGAAACGCGACAGGTTGGAAGAGGCTTCTGCCGGGGCGATCACGTAGTACGCCGGAATCGCGTGCTGCATGTTCGGCAGGCTGATTTCCTTGATCACGGCACCGAGCTTCTGCAGCTCTTTAATGCTGTTCTGGATCAGCTCGGCGATGCGCGGGTCGAGACCGGCGCTGAAGTATTCCTTCGGCACGCCGATGCGCAGGCCTTGCAGCGAATCGCCCAGGCTTGCGGAGTAATCCGGCACTGGCTCGTCGATGCTGGTCGAGTCGTTCTGATCGAAGCCAGCCATACCTTGCAACAAAATTGCGCAGTCTTCGGCCGTGCGCGCCAACGGGCCGCCCTGATCGAGGCTGGAGGCGTAAGCGATCATGCCCCAGCGCGAAACACGACCGTAGGTCGGTTTCAGACCGGTGAGGTTGGTGAAGGCCGCCGGCTGACGAATCGAGCCGCCAGTGTCGGTGGCCGTCGCCGCTGGCAACAGACGCGCGGCAACTGCCGCCGCCGAACCGCCGGACGAACCGCCCGGTACGTGTTCCAGGTTCCACGGGTTTTTCACCGCGCCGTACCAGCTCGACTCGTTGGCCGAACCCATGGCGAATTCGTCCATGTTGGTCTTGCCCAGGGTCACGGCGCCGGCAGCGGCCAGTTTCGCGACCACGGTAGCGTCGTATGGGGCTTTGAAGTTGTCGAGCATCTTCGAGCCGCAGCTGGTGCGAATGCCCTGGGTGCAGAACAGGTCTTTGTGAGCGATCGGCGCGCCGAGCAGGGCGCCGCTCTCACCGTTGGCGCGGCGTGCATCGGCGGCTTTCGCCTGCTCGAGGGCCAGCGCTTCGGTGAGGCTGATGAAACTGTTGAGCTGCGGATCGAGCTGGGTGATACGCGCCAGCAGGACTTTGGTCAGCTCTTCGGAGGAAAACTTTTTATCGGCGAGACCGCGGGCGATCTCGGCCAGAGTCATTTGATGCATTGCAGGCTCTTTCCCTTTAGTCGATGACTTTCGGAACCAGATACAGGCCGTTTTCGACCGCTGGTGCGATGGACTGGTAGGCCTCGCGGTGATTGCTCTCGGTCACGATGTCGGCGCGCAGGCGCTGACTGGCTTCCAGCGGGTGGGCCAGAGGCTCGATTCCGTCGGTATTAACAGCCTGCATTTCGTCGACCAGACCGAGAATGCTGTTGAGAGCGGAAGTAATGTGTGGAAGATCGGCATCATTGAGGCCAAGGCAGGCCAGATGAGCGATTTTTTCCACGTCGGAGCGTTCTAGCGCCATCGGGATTCTCCTGTGGAAAACAGAACGGACGGCGTCCGTGTGTTAGATTGTCGGAACACTACCGCACTTCTACGGTCATAAGGCCGCGATTGTGGGGCTTGGTGCACAGAAAAGCGGCCAATTTAACATATTGGCGCCTTGCCCAAAATCCCTGTCGTTGTTAGAGTTTGCCGCACTTTTTTACCCACGCGTTGCCTAGGGTCCCTTTCCCATGTTCAAGAAACTGCGTGGCATGTTTTCCAGCGATCTTTCCATTGACCTGGGCACTGCCAACACCCTTATTTACGTGCGCGAGCGCGGTATCGTCCTGAATGAGCCATCGGTTGTGGCCATTCGGACACACGGTAATCAGAAAAGTGTCGTTGCTGTCGGCACCGAGGCCAAGCGCATGCTCGGCCGTACGCCGGGCAACATTGCTGCCATTCGTCCGATGAAGGACGGCGTGATCGCCGACTTCAGCGTCTGCGAAAAGATGCTGCAATACTTTATTAACAAGGTTCACGAAAACAGCTTTCTGCAGCCTAGCCCTCGTGTGCTGATCTGCGTTCCATGCAAATCCACTCAGGTTGAGCGTCGTGCCATCCGTGAATCGGCCCTTGGTGCCGGTGCGCGTGAAGTGTTCCTGATCGAAGAGCCAATGGCGGCTGCGATCGGTGCCGGCCTGCCGGTAGAAGAAGCACGCGGCTCGATGGTCGTGGATATCGGTGGTGGTACCACTGAAATTGCGCTGATCTCGCTGAACGGTGTGGTTTACGCCGAATCCGTGCGTGTTGGCGGCGACCGCTTCGACGAAGCGATCATCACCTACGTGCGTCGTAACTACGGCAGCCTGATCGGTGAATCCACCGCCGAGCGCATCAAGCAGGAAATCGGCACGGCCTACCCGGGCGGCGAAGTTCGCGAAGTCGACGTTCGCGGTCGCAACCTGGCCGAAGGCGTTCCACGCGCATTCACCCTGAACTCCAACGAAGTGCTGGAAGCTCTGCAAGAGTCCCTGGCAACCATCGTTCAGGCTGTGAAAAGTGCGCTGGAGCAATCGCCGCCGGAACTGGCTTCCGACATCGCCGAGCGTGGCCTGGTGCTGACCGGTGGTGGCGCGCTGCTGCGTGACCTCGACAAGTTGCTGGCCCAGGAAACCGGTCTGCCGGTGATCGTTGCCGAAGATCCGCTGACCTGTGTGGCTCGCGGCGGTGGCCGTGCATTGGAAATGATGGATAAACACACCATGGACCTGCTCTCGAGCGAATAAGTCGCCGATTGCAATACGTGGGTGAGCGCGCAGGCAGCACTTTGCAGTGCTGCCTGTTGGCGTTTATCTTCTGTCAGTCTTCATCCAGGCCGGTTTGATGCCGTATGAATAAACAGAACATTTGCCTGGGAGGGGCGGCTTATTAAACCGCTTTTCGCCAAAGGCCCTTCGTTGGGCGTGCGCCTGTTGGTGCTGGCCGTGCTGTCGGTCGCGCTGATGGTGGTCGATGCCCGCTTTGATCTGCTCAAGCCTGCGCGCAAACAAGCGTCGCTGGTGCTGATGGATGCCTACTGGATCACTGACCTGCCCGGACGTTTGTGGGAAGGGATTGCCAGCCAGTTCGGCAGCCGCACCGAGCTTGTCGCCGAAAACGAAAAACTCAAGACCGAAAACCTGCTGCTGCAGGGTCGCATGCAAAAGCTTGCCGCCCTCACCGAGCAGAACGTTCGGCTGCGCGAGTTGCTCAATTCTTCCGCACTGGTCAACGAAAAGGTCGAAGTGGCCGAGTTGATCGGCATGGACCCCAACCCTTTCACCCATCGCATCATCATCAATAAAGGTGAGCGTGATGGCGTGGTGCTCGGTCAACCGGTGCTCGATGCACGCGGTCTGATGGGCCAGGTGGTCGAGTTGATGCCTTATACCTCACGTGTATTGCTGTTGACCGACACCACTCACAGTATTCCTGTGCAGGTGAACCGTAACGGTCTGCGCGCGATTGCCAGCGGCACCGGTAACCCGGAACGCCTGGAACTGCGTCACGTCGCCGACACGGCGGATATCAAGGAAGGCGATCTGTTGGTCAGTTCCGGTCTCGGCCAGCGCTTCCCGGCCGGTTACCCGGTGGCGACCGTGAAGGAAGTGATCCACGATTCCGGTCAGCCTTTCGCCATCGTTCGCGCCGTGCCGACTGCCGCACTCAACCGCAGCCGCTACCTGCTGCTGGTGTTCAGCGACACCCGCACCGCCGAAGAGCGCGCCAACGATGCCGCGCAGGCGCAGGAAAATCTCGATGCCTTCGGCGGCGGCCCGATCATTCCGGCCACCGTGCCGAAAACCGTGAGCCCGCCTGCGGCTGCAACGCCTGCTGCAACGCCAGCCGCGGCTGCCCCGGCCACGGCCGCAAGCGCGGCGCCTGCCAAACCGGCAAGCAAACCGCCCGCCGCAGCAAAACCTCCGGCAACGACCCCGGCGGCCAGTAAACCACCGGCGTCGCAGCCCGCTGCACGGCCGGCGGCGAAACCTCCGGTCACTGCGCCTGCCACTACCGGGAGACAAGAATAATGGTCGGAGCGACTGCCTCGCGTAACGGCTGGATGGTCTGGCTGACATTCGCCATTGGCCTGCTGCTCAGCGTTTCGCCGTTACCGCAGTTCATGGAAATCCTGCGCCCGCTGTGGCTGGCCTTGCTTCTGACGTTCTGGGCGCTGTACATGCCGCACACAGTCGGCATGGTTACGGCATTTTGTCTGGGCCTGGCCGAAGACGTGCTGTACGGCACACTGCTCGGCCAGAACGCTTTGATCCTGACGCTGATCACCTTCCTTGTGCTGTCGTTGCAGCAACGTCTGCGGATGTTCCCGATGTGGCAACAGTGCCTGGTGATCCTGGTGATCTTCGGCCTCGCGCAACTGGTGCAATTGTGGCTCAGCGCCCTGACCGGCAACCGCCAGCCGACCCTGGCGCTGGTGCTTCCGGCACTGGTCAGTGCCTTGCTCTGGCCGTGGGTCAGCTTCGCTTTGCGTGGATTGCGCCGCCGCTACAAAATCAATTGAGCCGGTGAAGCAGGGCACTGAACAGGGAGATGTTTTGATGAAGCCGCTTTACCTCGCCTCCGGATCACCGCGACGCCGTGAATTGCTCACGCAGATAGGCGTCGCGTTCTCCGCCATCAGTGCGGACATCGACGAAACCCCACTTCCCGAAGAATCGCCGTCGGCCTATGTCGAACGCCTCGCGCGTGGCAAGGCCTGCGCCGGCCGCCGCACGCTCGTGTCCGCTCAACCGTACTGCGTGCTGGGTGCCGACACGGCAGTGGTGCTCGACGGCAAAATACTTGGCAAACCGGTGGACGAAGCCGATGCATGCGCCATGCTGATGATGTTGTCCGGCAAGGAGCACGAAGTGCTGACCGCCATCGCCGTGCTCGAAGGTGAGCGCTGCGAGTCGCGTGTGGTAGTCAGTCGCGTGCGATTTCGACCGATCAGCCGTGAAGAAGCGGCGGCCTACTGGGCCAGCGGCGAACCCCGGGACAAGGCCGGCGGTTATGGCATTCAAGGCCTCGGTGGCGTGTTTGTCGCGGGGCTCAACGGCAGCTATTCGGCAGTGGTCGGGCTACCTGTTTGCGAAACCGCAGAACTGTTGGGCCATTTCGGCATACCCTGTTGGCAAAACCTGAACGCGCAATGAGCGTCGTACGAAACCAGATGCGGCCATTATCGTGAACATGCCTGAACGAGATCCTGCCATGAGTGAAGAGATTCTGATCAACATCACGCCGATGGAGTCGCGCGTGGCGGTGGTCGAAAACGGTGTGTTGCAAGAAGTGCACGTCGAGCGCACACAAAAACGCGGGATCGTCGGCAACATCTATAAAGGCAAGATCGTCCGGGTTCTGCCGGGGATGCAGGCAGCGTTCGTTGATATCGGCCTGGATCGGGCGGCGTTCATTCATGCCTCGGAAATCTCCCTGCGTGAAGGCCCCGCGGTCGAAAGCATCAGTGCGCTGGTACACGAAGGCCAGAGTCTGGTGGTGCAAGTCACCAAAGACCCGATCGGTTCCAAAGGCGCGCGGTTGACCACGCAGTTGTCGATTCCGTCGCGCTATCTGGTGTACATGCCGCGCACCGCCCACGTCGGCATTTCCCTGAAGATCGAAGACGAAGCCGAGCGCGAACGCCTCAAGCAGGTGGTCAGCGATTGCGTGGCCAAAGAAGGTATCAAGGAAGCCGGTGGTTTCATTCTGCGCACCGCTGCGGAAGGGGCAGGCGCTGATGAAATCCTCATGGACATCCGCTACCTGCGGCGCCTGTGGGATCAGATCAACGAACAGATCAAAACCATCGGTGCGCCGAGCGTCATTTACGAAGACCTCGGCCTGGCACTGCGCACGCTGCGCGACCTGGTCAGCCCGAAAATCGAGAAAATCCGTATCGACTCGCGGGAAACCTTCCAGAAAACCACGCAGTTTGTGGCCGAATTGATGCCGGAAATCGCCGATCGTCTGGAACATTACCCGGGCGAGCGACCGATCTTCGATCTTTACGGTGTCGAAGACGAAATTCAGAAAGCCCTCGAACGCAAGGTTCCGCTGAAATCCGGCGGCTACCTGGTGATCGATCCGGCCGAAGCGATGACCACCATCGACGTCAACACCGGGGCGTTCGTCGGTCATCGCAATCTTGAAGAAACCATCTTCAAGACCAATCTCGAAGCGGCCACGGCGATTGCCCGCCAGATGCGTCTGCGCAATCTCGGCGGCATCATCATCATCGACTTCATCGACATGGAAGACGAAGAGCACCAGCGCCAGGTGCTGCGCACTCTGGAAAAACAGCTGGAGCGCGACCACGCCAAGACCAACATCATCGGCATTACCGAGTTGGGCCTGGTACAGATGACCCGCAAGCGCACTCGCGAAAGTCTTGAACAAGTGCTGTGCGAACCGTGCAGCAGTTGTCAGGGCCGCGGCAAACTGAAAACCCCGGAAACCATCTGTTACGAGATTTTCCGCGAGATCCTTCGCGAAGCCCGCGCCTATCAGGCCGAGGGTTATCGCGTGCTGGCGAACCAGAAAGTGGTGGATCGTCTGCTCGATGAAGAATCCGGTAACGTGGCCGAGCTTGAAGGGTTTATCGGCCGCACCATACGCTTCCAGGTGGAAACCATGTATTCCCAGGAACAATATGACGTGGTGTTGCTCTGAACCCCTGCATCACCATTTTTTCACCGCGGCTGGCCTCAGCTTTTCGCAGTTTTTTTGCCATGGGAGCCAACTGACATGGAACGTCTGACACGCATTTTGGCCGCACTCACCCGTTGGGGGCTGGGCCTGTGCGCGTTGGTTCTGGTGTTGATGGCGCTTTACGTCAGTCTCGGCCGCGAACTGACCCCGCTGGTCGCCGAATACCGCACCGATATCGAAGACAAGGCCAGTGCCGCCCTCGGCATGCCCTTGCAGATTGGCGAACTGGAAGGTAGCTGGAGCGGTTTCGCGCCGATCCTGCTGGCGCATGACGTAATGGTCGGCAGCGGCGCCAATGCCTTGCGTCTGGATCAGGTGCGCGCCGTGCCGGATCTTTGGGCCAGCCTGTTGGCGCGCGAGGTGCGCATCGCCCATCTGGAACTCAATGGCCTGAAAATCAGCCTCAAGGAAGCCGAGGACGGCAGTTGGGCGCTGGAAGGTCTGCCGGTGCAGAACGATCAGCCGCTGGATGCGCAGCAGTTGTTCAACCGTTCGCAAATGATTCAGCAGCTCTCGGTGCTCGACAGTCAGGTGACCTTGCAGCCGCTGGATCACGCGCCGATGACCCTCACTTATGTCGGCCTCAATCTGAAAACCGGTGCCAGTCGCCAGCGCCTCGATGCCCGTTTGACCTTGCCGGACGGTCAACCTGTCGCGATCAACCTGCGCACGCGCCTTCGTCCGGAGCAGTGGCAGGACAGCACGGTTGAGGGCTATGCCAGCCTGCCGCAAAGCGATTGGGCGAAATGGTTGCCCGAGCGCCTGACCCAGCAATGGAATTTTTCCGAGATCAAGGCCGGTGGTGAAGTCTGGGTCGATTGGGCCAAGGGCACGCTGCAAAGTGCCGTTGTACGCCTGAACGCGCCGCAACTGAGCGGTGCTTATGGCGAGCGCAAGCCGATCCAGATCAACAATCTGGCGCTTAATGCGTATTACCAGAACAGTGACGCTGGCGCGAAGATCACGCTCGATTCGCTGGCGATGAATTTTGGCGAAACCCGTTGGGAGTCGCGTGTACAGCTACAACAGACCCGCGCCACCGATAAGGTTGAAGAGCTCTGGCACCTGCAGGCGGACCGCCTCGACCTGACGCCCATCACGCCGCTGCTCAATGCATTGGGGCCGTTGCCGCAAGGCTTCGCCACGGCGGTCGACCATTTGAATGTCACCGGCGGGCTGCGCAATGTGCTGCTGGATTTCCGCCCTGCCGCCACTGACGGCAACAAGTTCGGCTTTGCCGCCAATCTTGATCAAGTCGGTTTCGATGCTTATCACGGCGCTCCGGCAGCGCGAAATGTCAGCGGTAGCCTGAGTGGCAACCTCGACGGCGGCGAGTTGCGCATGGACAGCAAGGATTTCGTCCTGCACCTCGATCCGATTTTCGCCAAGCCATGGCAATACCTGCAAGCCAATGCACGCTTGACCTGGAAGCTCGATAAAGACGGTTTCACCCTGATTGCGCCGTACCTGAAGGTGCTGGGCGAAGAGGGCAAGATCGCTGGCGACTTCCTGATTCGCCTGCATTTCGATCACAGCCAGGAAGACTACATGGACCTGCGGGTCGGGCTGGTCGATGGCGACGGTCGCTACACCGCCAAGTACCTGCCTGAGGTGCTGAGCCCGGCGCTCGATGAGTGGCTGCGTACCGCGATTCTCAAAGGCGCAGTCGATCAGGGCTTCTTCCAGTATCAAGGTTCGTTGAGCAAAAACGCCGGCGAGGCCGACCGCAGCATCAGCCTGTTCTTTAAGGTGCATGACGCCGAACTGGCGTTCCAGCCGGGCTGGCCGCACGTGAGCAAGGTCAGCGGCGATGTCTTCATCGAGGACAGCGGAGTGCGCATCTGGGCCAGCAAGGGCCAGTTGCTCGACACTCAGGTCAGCGATGTCTTCGTCAATATTCCCCATGTGCCGTCCGGGCAGAACACGCATTTGCTCCTCGATGGCGCGTTTGCCGGAGGTTTGGGCGATGGTTTGAAGATCTTGCAGGACGCGCCAATCGGTACGGGTGAAACGTTTGCTGGCTGGGAGGGCTCAGGTGATCTGCAAGGCAAACTGAAGCTCGATGTTCCCCTGGCCAAAGGCGATCAGCCGAAAATTCTCGTCGACTTCAAAACCGCCAATGCCCGCCTGAAACTGGCCGAGCCGAAGCTGGAACTGACTCAGCTCAAGGGGGATTTCCGCTTTGACAGCGCCAAAGGCCTCAGCGGTCAGAACATCGCCGCGCGGGCGTTCGACAAACCGGTGACGGCGCAGATTTTTGCCGACGGCAGCCCCGGCAAGCTGAAAACCCGGGTCGCCGCGTCGGGGCAAGTCGAGGTGAAGAAACTCACCGACTGGCTGGGCGTGACGCAACCGTTGCCGGTGACCGGGACGATTCCTTATCAGTTGCAACTGAACCTTGACGGTGCGGACAGCCAATTGTTGGTCAGTTCCAGCATGAAAGGCGTGGCGGTGGATCTGCCTGCACCGTTTGGCATGGCCGCCGATGTCGGCCGCGACACTGTGTTCCGCATGACCCTGCAGGGGCAGGAACGTCGATATTGGGTCAATTACGATCAACTGGCCAATTTCACCTTCGCCGCGCCGCCCACCAGTTTTGCCGACGGTCGCGGTGAGTTGTTCCTCGGTTCCGGTGAGGCCGTACTTCCGGGAGCCAAGGGGCTGCGTATTCGTGGCGTGCTCTCGGAACTGGACGTCGCGCCGTGGCAGGATCTGGTCAGCAAGTACGCCGGACAGGATCCCGGCGGCAGTGCCAAACAGTTGCTCAGCAGCGCCGATTTCAAGGTTGGCAAGTTGACGGCGTTCGGCACTACGCTGGATCAGGCTTCCGTGCAATTGAACCGCAAGCCCGGCACCTGGGCGCTGGCCCTCGACAGCCAGCAGGCCAAAGGCGCGGCCAGTCTGCCGGATGCCAAAGGTGTGCCGATTGTGGTGAGCCTGCAGTACGTGAAATTGCCGGCGCCGGACCCGACGGTGCAGGCCGATGAAAACGCACCTGATCCATTGGTGTCGGTTGATCCGACGAAAATCCCGGCGCTGGATCTCACCATCAATCAACTGTTCCAGGGCCAGGATCTGGTCGGTGGCTGGTCGCTCAAGGTGCGACCGACGCCTAAAGGCATCGCCTTGAACAGCCTCGACATGGGCCTCAAAGGCATCCTTTTGCAAGGCAACGGCGGCTGGGAAGGCGCGCCGGGTTCGACCAACAGCTGGTTCAAGGGCCGGATCGGCGGCAAGAACCTCGCCGATGTGCTCAAGGGCTGGGGCTTCGCGCCGAGCGTGACCAGCGAAGAATTCCACATGGACGTCGATGGTCGCTGGCCAGGCTCGCCGGCCTGGCTGGCGACCAAGCGCTTCTCCGGTACGCTGGATGCCTCTTTGAACAAGGGCCAGTTTGTTGAAGTGGAGGGCGGAGCCCAGGCGCTGCGGGTGTTCGGTTTGCTCAACTTCAACTCCATCGGCCGCCGCCTGCGCCTGGACTTCTCCGATTTGTTTGGCAAAGGCCTGAGCTATGACCGGGTCAAAGGGCTGCTGGTGGCAACCAACGGTGTTTACGATACGAAGGAACCGATTCGCCTGACCGGGCCGTCGAGTAATCTGGAACTCAACGGCAAGCTGGATCTGGTGGCCGAGCAAGTCGACGCCAAGCTGTTGGTGACGCTGCCGGTGACCAATAATCTGCCGATCGCTGCGCTGCTCGTTGGCGCGCCGGCGGTCGGCGGTGCGCTGTTCCTGATCGACAAGCTGATCGGTGACCGCGTGGCTCGTTTCGCCAGTGTCAAATACACCGTCAAAGGCCCGTGGAAAGAGCCGAAAATCACCTTCGACAAGCCTTTTTAACTAGCAGACACTACCCCCCTGTAGGAGCTGCCG